>DATJPH010000176.1:0-5559 GCA_035506475.1 Bacteroidota bacterium
CCCAGGTCGATACACTCCCCCCGCCGCTTCCGCCCCTCTCCATTGAGATTTGCACCCCGCCGGATCGTTGGTACGGCCTTTGCACGCTCCCCCGCGAATACTTCTCCCCCCACGAATAAGAGCGCACATGTCTCTCGACGACGCTGCTCCCGACACACTCGATCGCCCGACGGCGGAAACCCTCATGGGACGCAGGGCCTGCGCCGAGTCCCTTGTGAACGCCGGCCGGTACGGTGATGCGATACCGCTGTACAGGGACCTCCTGGAGGAGGACCCCGACAATATCGACGTCCTTGTCGGGCTCGGGGAGCTCTGTCTCCGTGTCAACGATCAGGCGACGGCCGCAATATTCTTCAGGCGCGTCATCACGCTCGATCGCTCCAATATGCCCGCCTCGCGGGGGCTTGCGCGTATCGCCTCCGGGGGGGAAAGCGGCCTGATACCGGGAGACGGCACTCCGCTGAAGGTGAGGGTGATACGTCCGCTCCCTCTCTGGGATACGGACGAGAAGTTCGTCGCGATTATGTCGCAGATCTCCTACTCGCTCGTTGACCGGACCAGGTGCTACATGCTCTACCAGTTTGCGCGCGACGCGGCCGGGCTCCCCGGCGAGGTGGCCGAGGTCGGAGTCTACAGGGGTGGGACGGCCAGGCTGCTGGCCAGGACGTTCGAGGGAACCGGCAAGCCCGTCCATCTCTTCGACACGTTCGAAGGGATGCCGTCGACAGATCCGTCGAAGGACGCGCACCGGGAAGGGGATTTCAGCGATACGTCGCTCGCATCCGTGCAGAAGAATCTCTCGGGCTGTGAGAACGTCCTGTTCTATCCCGGCTACTTCCCCGCGACATCACCCCCGATTGAGCAGAGCCGGTTCTGCCTTGTGCACATCGACGTCGACATCTACCGCTCGGTCCTCGACTGCTGCGCGTTCTTCTACCCGCGGATGGTCCCCGGGGGGAAGATGGTCTTCGACGACTACGGCTACGAGACCTGCCCCGGCGCGAAGCTCGCCGTGGATGAGTTTTTCAGGGACACGCCGGAGCGCCCGTTCTATCTCCCGAGCGGGCAGTGCTTCGTCACAAAGCGTTCACCAACTGTCCAATAGTGGCCAGCACCTTTCGTCCGGTGCGGCCGGCGGGTCCGCTTTTCGGCCTGGGGCGGGCCGATTCCGCGCGTTTCTCATCACCGGTATACGCACCCCCTTGTTCCCCTCTTGGTATGGGGTTTGCCCTTTGGCACCAGGGGAGACTCCTCCACATCATGATCGGAAGGCCCATATGAAGAATTTTGCCCTCTCGGGTGTCGCGGGCTACATCGCGCCGCGCCACCTCCAGGCGATACGGGACACCGGGAACAGGCTCGAGGCGGCGGTCGATCCGCATGATTCGGTGGGCGTGCTCGATCGGTTTTTCCCGGAGGCGAGCTTCTTCACGGAGTTTGAACGGTTCGACAGGCACGTGGAAAAACTCCGCCGTGGGGCGGGCGAGCGGAAGATCGATTTCATGACGATCTGCACCCCCAACCACCTGCATGATGCCCACATCCGCTTCGCGCTCCGCACGGGGGCGCACGCGATCTGTGAAAAGCCGCTCGTCCTCAAGCCGTGGAACCTTGACGCGCTCGAGGAGATGGAGAGCGAGACAGGCGGAAAAGTCAGCACGATACTCCAGCTCCGCGTTCACCCGGCCCTCCGCGAGCTGAAGCGCTCGCTTGAATCGGCGCCCGCGGGGCGCCGGCACGACGTCTGCCTGACGTACGTCACCGGGCGGGGGCCGTGGTATCACTACTCCTGGAAAGGGGACGCGGAGCGCTCGGGGGGCCTTGCCACGAATATCGGCGTCCACCTTTTCGACCTCCTCCTCTGGCTCTTCGGCACTGCGGGATACTCCATCGTGCACCGCGCGGAGGCTTCGCGCATGTCCGGTTTTCTCGAGCTCCGCAATGCGAACGTCAGGTGGTTTCTCTCGACAGACATGAACGACCTCCCGCCGGCGGATGTGACGGGGGGGAAAACCACCTACCGCTCCATCAGGATCGACGGAAAGGAGCTGGAGTTTACCGAGGGGTTCGCCGACCTGCACACAAGGGTGTACGAGGAGATCCTCGCAGGACGCGGCTTCGGCATCGCCGACGCCAGGCCGTCCATACAGCTCGTGTACGATATCAGAAACGCACGCGTGAGCGACGAGAGCGATCACCTGCATCCGCTCGTTGCCCGCACACAGGGGAGGCTTCACCGCTATGAGCTACTTCAGGCATGAATCGGCGTATTGCGACGAGCCGTGCGAGATCGGCGAGGGGACAAAGATCTGGCACTTCTCGCACGTCCAGCCGGGTGCGAAGATCGGCAGAAACTGCGTCCTGGGACAGAACGTCAATATCGGCTCGAACGTCGTTGTCGGCGACTTCTGTAAGATCCAGAACAACGTCTCCGTCTACGAAGGGGTGACGCTTGAAGACTACGTCTTCTGCGGCCCCTCCATGGTCTTCACGAACGTGATCGACCCCAGGTGCAAATACCCCCAGTCGGGCTCCCGGTTCTACCTCAAGACGCTCGTCAGGGAAGGGGCGTCGCTGGGCGCCAACGCGACCGTCGTCTGCGGCCACACGATCGGACGCCATGCGTTCGTGGGGGCGGGGTCCGTCGTCACGAAGGACGTCCCCGCATTCGCCCTTGTCGTGGGGAATCCCGCGCGCGTGGTCGGCTGGGTGAGCGAAGCAGGGAGGAAACTCTCGTTTGCCGCCGACGGGACTGCGTGGTGCGAAAAGAGCGGGAAGAAATACCGCCTGGCCGGCGGCGTCGTCAGCGAATTACTTTAGGGCAATCCCACCCATCATGTGCGGCATAGCGGGCATATTCAACCTGAACGGCGAGCCGGTGTCCCCGGTGATCCTCCGGCGCATGACCGACGCGATCGCGCACAGGGGGCCCGACGGGGAGGGCTTCTACACCGACAGCTTCGTCGGCCTCGGCCACCGGAGGCTCGCCATCATCGACCTTTCCCCCGCAGGCCACCAGCCGATGATGACGCCGGACGGCAAAGTCGTCATCAGCTACAACGGGGAGGTGTACAATTTCCAGGAGCTCAGGCTCGAGCTCGAGTCGCTCGGCCGGCACTTTCATTCGAGGACGGACACGGAGGTGATACTCCACGCCTATGCCCTCTGGGGCGAGAAGGCGCTGGACAGGTTCAACGGGATGTTCGCCATGGCGATCTGGGACAGGAGGAGCCAGGAGCTCTTCCTTGCGCGGGACCGCTACGGCGTCAAGCCGCTCTACTACGCGCTCTGCGGCAAGACGCTCCTGTTCGGTTCCGAGATCAAGGCCTTCATCGAGCACCCCTTGTTTGCCGTTGTGCTTGATCGTCCCGGCCTCCTCGAATACTTCACGTTTCAGAATTTCTTCACCGACAGGACCCTCTTTGCGGGGGTCCATCTCCTCCCGGCGGGGACGTTCCTCCGCGTTCCCCTCGGGACCGCATCGATTCCGGAGCCCCGGCGCTACTGGGATTACAGGTTCGAGGAGCCCTCTTCGCCGCGCACGGACGACGAGTACGCCGAGGAGCTCGATATGCTCGTCAAGCGCGCGGTGGGCCGCCAGCTCGTGAGCGACGTGGACGTGGGCGCCTACCTGAGCGGCGGGATGGACTCGGGGACGCTCACCGCGATCGCGGCCACCCACCTCCCCTACCTGAAGAGCTTCACATGCGGGTTCGACCTGCATTCGGCCTCCGGGATGGAGCTTGCGTTCGACGAACGGACGAAGGCGGAGATCATGTCCTACCGGTTCAAGACCGAGCACTACGAGATGGTCCTGAAGGCGGGGGACATGGAGAGGGTGTTCCCCAGGGTCGCCCTCCACATCGAGGAACCGAGGGTGGGGCAGAGCTATCCCAATTTCTACGCTTCTCAGCTTGCGGGGAAGTTCGTGAAGGTGGTCCTCTCGGGCGAGGGGGGGGACGAGCTCTTCGGGGGATACCCGTGGCGGTATTACCGCGCGGTCGTCAACGCGGGGTTTGAAGAATACGTGGACAAGTACTACGTCTACTGGCAGCGGCTCATCCCCAACAGGGTCATCAGGGAGGTCTTCAGCCCGCTTGCATCCGACGTCGAGGGGGTCTGGACGCGGGACATATTCCGCGACGTCTTCGACAGCTATGCGCCGACGCTGACAAGGCCCGAGGACTACATCAATCACTCGCTCTATTTCGAGGCGAAGACGTTCCTCCACGGCCTCCTCACCGTCGAGGACAAGCTGAGCATGGCGCACGGGGTGGAGACGCGCGTCCCGTTCCTTGACAACGACCTTGTGGATTTCGCGATGAAGCTCCCCGTCCGGCTCAAGCTCGCCAATCTCGGGGAGGTCGTCCGTCTGAACGAGAACGAGCCGGGCGCGAAGCGGACGAAGTATTTCCAGCGGACAAACGACGGGAAGGTGCTCCTCCGGAAAGTGATGTCCCGGTACATACCGGCGGAGGTGGCGGACGCGGAGAAACAGGGGTTCTCCGCCCCCGATGCAAGCTGGTTCAAAGGGGAGAGCATGGACTACGTCCGCAGGGAGATCATGGGCCCCAGGGCACGGCTCTTCGAGTATCTCGACAGGAAGCCGGTTTGCGCACTGGTGGACGAGCACCTGGAAGGGAAGCAGAACCGCCGGCTCCTTATCTGGTCGCTCCTCAGTTTTGAATGGTGGCTCAGGACGTTTATGCCATGACAGATTCCATTGTCGGTGAACTGATCCGGAAAGCGGACGAACGGGCGGTCGCCTGTGACTGGGGCGCCGCATTCGAGCGTCTCCAGGAGGCGTGCGCGAAGGCGCCGGAAGATCCCGGGGTGATCGTCCGTCTCGGGAGATACCAGCTCCTGTTCGGATATCCCCCGGACCGCTGGCTCCCCATGTTCGAGAGAGCCGCACGGCTCGCGTCGTTCGCGCCTGCGGCGCGGACAGAGCTCGCCCTTGCATACGCGGTGGCGGGGAGGCTGCAGGAGGCCTCCGATACGCTGACCGGGGTCCTGAATGCGAAAGGGTGTCCCCCGCTTGCCCCGCAGCTCCTTGCGCTCCTCTACGCGCAGAACCTGCAGCACGCGGAAGCGAAGGAGCTCCTCCGGCAGGCCGTCGCCGCGTTTCCGTCTGATCTCGATTCCCGTTTCCTTCTTGCACAGTACCGTGAGATGGAGCTGGACCACGCCGGGGCACGCGCGCTCCTTGACGGGATACTCGGGCTGGATCCCGGCAACGCCCGTGCGAACCTGGCCCTCAGGCGGATAGACCGGAGCGGGCGGCAGGGCTGGAATCCCGCTGAAAGCGGTGTTCCGAAATCCCGCTCGGTCGTCATGCTCGTGGACGACCGGAGGATCGACAGGCGCGTGCTGGACGAGGCGGTGTCTCTCCAGGATGCCGGGTGGGACGTCGTGGTCGTGGCAGGAGAGACGCCCGCGGAGAACCCGTTCTGGGATGAGGAGTGCTACCCGGATCTCCGCATCATGCGGGTGAACGAGAGGGCGTTCACGATCGCGAGCCCCTGCGGCATGTACCGGTACAGCGTGCCGTACACGCGG
>DATJPH010000177.1:0-3283 GCA_035506475.1 Bacteroidota bacterium
GCGATCCCGGCGACAATCGCCGAATTCTCGGTCGCGCGGATACTCGGGGGGATCGGCATCGGGACGGCGTCGCTCGTCTGCCCGCTCTACATCGCCGAGATCGCCCCTGCCGGGCGGCGCGGGCGCCTCGTGTCGTTCAACCAGCTTGCAATCGTCTGCGGCATACTCGTCGTCTATTTCGTGAACTACTTCATCGCCGGGCTTGGCGATGAGGCGTGGAATGCGAGCACCGGATGGCGGTGGATGTTCGGCTCGGCCGCCGCCCCCGCGGCGGTCTTTTTCTTCCTCGCGCTGCTCATTCCGGAAAGCCCGCGGTGGCTCCTCCAGCACGGGAACGAGGCAGGGGCAAGGCGGACGCTCGAACGCGTCGGCGGGGGAGCGCGGGCGGACGCCGAGCTCCGCGCAATCGCCGAGGCGCTCCGCGAAGAGCCGGTCTCCGCCTCCGGGCTCCTGAAGCCGGGGCTCCGGAAGGCGCTCCTGATCGGCGCCTCTCTTGCCGTCCTTCAGCAGGTGACGGGGATGAACGTCTTCATGTACTACGCACCCGAGATTTTCAAGCAGGTCGGCTCGGGGACGGACACCGCGCTCCTGCAGACGATCTCGCTGGGAGGGATGAACCTCCTCTTCACGCTTGTCGCGCTCCGGATCGTGGACAGGTTCGGACGGAGGCCGATCATGATCGCCGGCGCATCCGGGATGGCGCTCTCGCTGGTGGGGTTCGGTATCGCGACATACGCCGGGGTCCACGGCGCCTGGGTGATCGTGTTCGTCCTGGCGTTCATCGCGTGTTTCGCCGTGTCGCTCGGCCCCGTCGTCTGGCTCATCATCGCCGAGGTATTCCCGACGCGGATACGGGGGAGAGGGATGGCCGTCGCCACGCTCCTCCTCTGGAGTGCCAACTACGTCGTCTCACAAACATTCCCCATGATCAATGAACATCCATGGCTCGTGGCCAACTTCCGCCACGCTTTCCCCTTCATCCTGTACGCATGTTTCTGCCTCGTCACGGTGTTCTTCGTCTGGCTCGTCGTCCCGGAAACGCGCGGGAAGACGCTCGAAGAGATCGAAAAACTGTGGGGATCGGACAGGACGGATGCGTAACCCCGTGAGCGGGCCCCGGACGGTCCTCCTTCTCCTCTTCCTTGCAGCGCACCTCGTTTCAGGGCGGTCCCCGGCCCAGACCCGGCCGCCGGTCGTGGATTTCCGATACGCCCCCGCCACGCACCTCACGGCCATCTGTTTCCCGGAGGACTGGCAGAAGACCGTCGTCAACGAACACGGCTCGCTCTGCTACGATTTCGGACCGGGGCCCTACGTCCGTCCCCTCACCGAGATCTCGGTCGGGGGGAAAGAGATCACGCTTTTGCCGGGAGAGCCGCGCATCGCCGATCCCCGCGTCCCCATCGTGACGCTCCGCCTCGAAGGGAGCGAAGCGAGTGCGACGCTTGAAGAGTTCGCGCTTGACGGGCGGACCGTGACGCATCCGGCAAACACGTTCCTCGGCGGAAAGATCCGCCGCCTGGGAGGCCTCAACGGGGCCCCGGGATGGGCAAATCCGATCCCTCCCTGCGACCCGGCGTTCCGGAACGCCGCGTGGGGGACGAACAGGCCCATCCTCTACAGGGTGCGCGTCCAGCCGGGGAGCTCGCGCCGCGTCGCCCTCGGGTTCTGCGAGCCGTACAAATCGAAACGCGGGGAGCGGGTGCTCGATCTCCGCGTCGAAGGCGCCGCCCCGATGACGATCGACGCGCTGAAGGACGGCGAGAGAAACAAACCGTCCGTCTACTTTTTCGACGCCCGGGACGAGAACCGGGACGGCGAGATCGCCATCGAGGTCCACGCGTCGACATCCGGGCTCGATCCCAACGTCGTGCTGAACGCGTTCTGGGTCTTCGCCCCCGGGACGGCACTCACCGAGGCCGACGTGATCCGGGGAGAAGGGACGCGGCGTGCCGAGATCAGCTGGACGTGCGGTCTGGAGAACGAGATCGGCGCCGCCTCCACGCGCATCGACGGGATACTCGCTCATTTCCAGGGGAGGCGCATCACACCGGTCGTCACGGTCAGGACGGGGCGCACGCTTGCGTTCGACGAATCGGCCGGCACGCTCGGCGCGCCGGGACGCCCGTTCGTTGTCTCCCGGCCGAGGTTCAGGAGCGCGATGCGCGACGGGGACACATGGACGCTCGAGCTCCCCGGGGGGACGACGGAGGCGCAGGTATACGTCCTCGCGGGGGGGGACCCCCGCGCTGCCGGAGCGGCCCTCCCGGACCTGAACGAGGCGAAGACAACGGCCGGGCGGTACTGGAAGAACGACGCCCGGCTCCCCTTCGCCCGCATCACGGTCCCCGACAGCTCCGTGCAGTACCTCCTCGACGCGAGCATCAGGAACATGTACCAGATCGCCGAGTGGGTCGACGGAGGCTTCCAGTTCCAGCCCGGACCGAGCGTGTACAGGGGACTCTGGATGCACGACGAGACATGGGATATTCAAACAGCGATGGCGCTGGGGGACACCGCATCGGCGAGGATGGCGCTCGAGACCGCGCTCCGCTTCCAGCAGGGGGACGGGCGCGTAGCCCTGAGCGAACCGTACCCGATGCTTCGCGAGACGGGGCTGATACTCTACTCCCTCTGCAGGTACGGGAAGGTCACGGGGAACACCGCCTGGCTGAAGAGCCGGCTCCCGGCCCTCTCCTCCGGGGTGGGATGGATACGTCGGACGCGCGCGCTGACCCTCGATGACCAGGCCTCTGCAGTCTACGGGCTCTTCCCCCCCGGGTTCACCGACGGCGGGATCGGAGGACTGGAGGCGGAGTACGGGACGACATTCTGGTCACTGAACGCGCTCTCGGCCGCCACCGAGGCAGCGTGGACGATGGGGCTCTCCGACAGCGCGCGCGCGTGGAACGCGCTCTCCTCCGACCTGATGCGCTCGTTCAGGGAGGCGTCGATACGCGACGAGCGGCGCGACGCGCACGGCAACCTCTATCTCCCGATGAAGGTCGGCGACACCTCCACGACGTCTCTCCCGCAGCAGGCCAACTGGGGGATACTCGACGCCCAGGCCTTCGGGCACCTCTTCCCGTACGCGGACCCGCTCCTGAACGGGACGCTCGCCATGCTCGACGCAAAAACCGCCGAGGGGATCCACCAGGACGTCGGATGGCTGCACCAGGGGTTGTGGCCGTTCTTCACCGCCCAGGAGGGGATCGTCCACATGTACCAGAGGAATTACGCCAGGGCGGAAGAGATCCTGTACGCGGTCGCCAACCATGCCACG
>DATJPH010000178.1:0-4310 GCA_035506475.1 Bacteroidota bacterium
GAGAAGCGGGAGCGGCTAAATGAGGAGCGAGCGGAGCTTGATGTGAAGCGCATCGACGGCGAAGACCATTTCATACGAAACGGCCTTTTCCCCCGAAAATGCGGACTGTGCGACGAGCGAGGAGGCATCGTGATCCGCCGCCAGCGAGGGACTGTCCTGGTCAAGTATGAGTCGTACGGGCGCAGGGGGGGCCTTCTCGGGCGTCCGTCCCGGAGCGGCGTCGCGCGAAGGGACAGGCGCCGGGGGTGCCGTGGAGGCATCGTCGTCATGGACGACGTAGTTCGATGAAAAAATGTCGTCGAGGTTTGCGGAGTCGGCAAAGAGCGTCGCAGCGAACGCCCACGCCACGAACAGGAAAAACCGGGATCTCCTCTCGACAAAACGATTCATCATGCCCTGGCTGCTGAGTGAAACGGCGCTGAAAGCGGACAAATGTACGTTACGGAATGAACATTGTCAACCGCCGGCGGGTTCCGTCAGGGAGGGAGTACCCCCTCGCGCGAAACGGCATGCGGGGAGGTGAAGAGTCTCTTCCCCCGGTATTCGATGTACGTCCCCTCGATGAGGGCATACCGGCGGGCTCCATCGGGGGCTATTCTGAGTATCAGGAACTCCGCGTCCGTCTTGACACTCCCATCGGCGTAGCGGCCGTTCGTGAAGTAGAGGTGATCGGTGGCGCCGCCGGATTGCACGGTGAAGTGGCGCCCGGACACTCTTGTCGCCGAGGGGGCGATTTTCCCGGGCCGGGTGGGGCTGAGGACGACGGCAAACTGGTGCGTGGAATCCTTCCGGCTTACCTGGTCGAACCTGATCCAGGGGATCTTCTCGGTCTTCCCCGGGATCCTGATGCTCGGGCTTGCGGCCCACCCCATCCCCGTGCGGGTTGCGTATACGTCTCCCGCCGGCATGATGGCGATGCCGGTCTCCGCGGTGCTGCTGAATCCTGCACCTGTCTGTGTGAACTTCCCGGGCGTATGGATGTACCAGGAGAGCGTGTCGCCGGACTTCTCGCAGTGGATGTCGTCAAGAACGAACCAGTACGAGGGCTTCACAAATGCGATCTGCCGCCTCTGGTGCACGCCGAACCGCCGGTATCCGCTCTGCTCTCCCGAGAAATACTCGAGAGCTCCTGCTGTATCCCACAGGATATGCTCCCCCCGCATCCCTTCCCGTTCGATGCTGCTGTCGTTGACTGTGACCATGTTGTGCGCGCGGGAGCTCCTGTACCACGGATTGTAGAGCGGGTCGTCGTATGTGAGCCCCACCCCGGCGTCGATCGCCAGCGGCGTGCCGTACGCGTACATCTCGAAATCAAGCAGGTCGAAGTGGGTGTGGAATCCGGCCGCAGGTCCGTAATTGACCGTCATGTAGAGCGCCTCCGGCGTCCAGTCCGTCCTCATGACGCAGAAACCGGACGCAGGCATGTTGCGCGAGACGTATTGCGGCAGGGGAGCGGTCTCGTGCCCGGGCTCGCCGAACAGGTTCCTGAGAACGCCGTAGGCCTCCGGAGTGTCGAAGAGGCGCGCGCCGTCGCGCAGTATTGAGGCCGGGAAGAGCCCCCTGTGGCTGTCGTTGATCGCGGGGACTTCCCCGGTCGGCGCGATCATCGTAAGCCACCAGTCGATCGTCTTTCCGAGCGCGGCCTGTATCTCGCTCCTGACGTCGCGCCGGGCCCCGTAGGCGTCCAGGAGGTATGCGACGTTCCTGTAGTTCAGATAGGTGGCCAGCGTATAGTTCCGTGGCGCACGTTCGGAATGCCCGCCGTCGGCGTAGAAATCATCTCTCATATGCTCCAGGAGCCGCTGGAGTCCGATGGCGAGCCAGGCGGAGGATTCGCGGAACTCGGGGAAGACAAGCGCCATCTGGATGAGCATGTACGAGCCGTGAACCTGCCAGTTCCCCGGCCTGTAGCCCTCCCAGCGCTCAAGCTCATAGAGCCAGCGTCCGGCCGCGAGGATGGTCTTGAGCATCCTCAGGTGCGTCTCTGGCGTCCGTGCGCTGAAGGGGAGCATGTAGTTCTCAATGAACATCCGGTTTCTCATGCCGAGCCCCAGTTCGTAGTAGACGACATCGAGCCCCGGGATGCTCGAGTGGATCGCATTGCGCTGTTCATACCACTGGTTGAAGAGGCGGTCGAATCCGGCCGTGTATCTCTGGTCGCGGGTGAGGACGTATGCCATGATCAGCGGGCGCGACCACATCCAGTAGTGAAATCCGTACTTCCCCGACGCGCCGACCTCCCTGTCGAAGTCCACATGCTCCCCGAACTGTATCGTTGTATCCCCCCAGGGACGGATCGCGCCGCGGAGTATCATCGCGGCGCGCGCGAGTATGGTGTCCCGTTCCTCCGGCAGCTTCTCGAGCGCGGCGCGAAATTGCGCGGTGTCTGTCAGGAGGTCGGTATCGAGGAAGAGGTGGTCCGTCTGCGTGATGTACGAGGGGGACTTCTTCCCCCTCCAGTACGCGCCCCAGGCTTCCGCCGCGGCGGTGGAATTTCCGCGCCCCGCGGCTTCCCGGACGCGTTCGAGCCCGGGACGGGCGAGGTCGAGCGATCCCCAGAGATCGGCGTCGCTGATCTCGTGGATCCGGTCCCGGACGTACGCGGGGCGTGCAAGCCCGGAGCTGTCCGAGAACGATTTCTGGGCGGCTCCGGATTGAGGGAGCACCAGCAGGGGAACGGCGAGAAGGACGAGAATCAGGGAATGGCGCATGTCAGTCTGCTCCGCATGACAGATTGAACATACCCAACGCCGGGCGGGAAGTCAATCACGCCGGTCGGGCAGGCGCGCGCGCCCCGCGTTGCAATTCGGGGGTCCGTTGGCTACATTCAGCCTTCCACACCTGCCGACCCGACGATGACGAACAGGACGCTCCGCCATGCCGTCACAGGCTACGCTTTCCTTCTCCCCGGCCTCGCCGGGTTCGCGTTGTTTACGCTCCTGCCGATACTCTTTTCATTCGTCATCAGCTTCTTCGACTGGGACCTGTTTTCCTCACCCGTCTTCGTCGACACCGCCAACTACGGTACCATTCTTTCATCTCCCGGTTCGCCGTTCTGGGACTATGCCGCGCATTCCCTCTTCTTCCTCGTCGTCGTCCCGATCCAGATGTTCGTGGCGCTCGCGGCGGCGAGCCTTCTGAACGAAAACCCGAAGGGGGCGCTCCTGTTCAAGGCGCTCTTTTTTATCCCTGTCGTCCTCTCCGTCGTCCCTGTCGCCGTTATCTGGGGGTACATATTCGATACGGAGCACGGCCTGATGAACAACCTGCTTGCCCTTGCGGGTGCGGGGAAGATCGCCTGGCTCTATGACCCCTCCTGGATCCGGTGGGGGATCAGCCTGATGACCGTCTGGCAGGGATCCGCATTCGGCACGATTATTTATTACGCCGCTCTCCAGGGGATCCCCGAGCAGCTCTACGAGGTGGCGATGCTGGACGGGGCGGGCCGGTGGAGCCGGTTCCGGAGCATCACGTTCCCCCTGCTTCTCCCGACGCACCTCTTCCTGGGCGTCACGGGTGTGATCGGCGCTCTCCAGCTTTTCGCCCCGATACAGGTGATGACGCACGGAAACGCCGGGGGGGCGCACACGCTGATCATCGAGCTCTATGCAAAGGCCTACCAGGAGTTTCAGATGGGGCATGCGGCGGCGCTCTCATGGATACTCTTCCTCCTGATCGCCATGGTCTCCGCCCTCTACTGGCGGTCACTCAAAAACAGGGGAGCCTATGCCTGAGGTGACGTCCCGATGAAACGACGGGGACCCGGCGCGTTCATGCTCTACGGCCTGCTTGCCGTCGTCTCGGCATGGTACGTCGTCCCGTTTCTCTGGGCGCTCGGGACGAGCCTGAAACATCCCGGTATGGTCTTCGACGGCCGGTGGCTCCCCTATACGCGCGTCCAGACGGCCCTCGTGGAAGGGAGGAGCGAGGAGCTGCGTGTCGTCGAGGAGCGCGGCGACTCTCTCCGCGTGCGCCTCGCCGCGACGGGGGGAATGCGCATGATCCCCCGCGGCGCAGTGGAGAAGATCTCCCCGCGCTGGGAGAACTACACCGAGGCGTGGAACATCGTCCCGTTCGGTCGGTACTTCCTCAACAGCATGCTGATCGCCCTCTGCGTCACGCTCGGCCAGATCATCGTCTGTTCGCTCGGGGCGTACGCGTTCGCCCGGCTTGAGTTCCCCGGGCGGGACGCGGTCTTCTTTCTCTACCTCGGCACGCTGATGATCCCGGGCCCTGTCCTCACCGTGCCGATCTATCTCCTGTTGAGGGAATACCATCTCCTGAACACGTACCAGGGGGTGATACTCCCC
>DATJPH010000179.1:0-6492 GCA_035506475.1 Bacteroidota bacterium
CAGGGTGGCGTTCTACATCAATTCGCGCCCCTTCAGCGCCCTCTCCCTGAACGGCAATCTCGCTGTCGGCAGGTTCATCAACAGGGCGGACGCCCCAGCGCTCGGCACCGGACACACGGTGAACCTCACCGCCACCGTCAAACCGACCCCGCAGTTCCAGGTCGAACTCGACTACACGCGCGCCCGGCTTAAAGACGTCGGAACTGGTGAGCTGTTCTTTGACGGGTACATCGCCCGCGCGGTCGCCATCTACCAGTTCACTTCCGAGTTCCTCCTCCGGATGATCGGACAGTACGACCAGTTCAACGGGAAGGTCGATGTCTACCCGCTCTTCAGCTACAAGCTGAACCCGTACACGATCTTTTACGCCGGGTCCACATACAGCCTCACGGACTACGGGCCCCCCGTCTGGACAAAGCAGACCGCCAGGCAGTACTTCCTCAAGCTGCAGTACCTTATCCGTACCTGAAAAGCGGCGTCGCCCCACCCCCGCTTCTCCCCTGCCGCACCCCCGGAGCGCACAAATCCCTCCTCGACTTTCACGGTATCACGTCTGATTTCCCGGGGAGTAGCTTGAACGGGGATCTGTTCCTGAATGAGCAAAATGGGGGGAAAATGCTCTGGAACGCCCTGTGGAAGGCGCGGCCGCGAGGAAAAGGCGTTGTCCGCATTTCCGTTAACGGGCCGGGGGTTATTGACAAGAACGTGAAATCAGATATGTATTTCGAAGGGACCTGAAAGTCAATCTCCACCTTTGACTTTTGTGTCTGTTTTAGGCACAATTGAATGAAATTTTGCGACTACGCAGAGGGAGAGTTGGATAGCACACTGGCCATAGAGATTGCAGCAGCCCTTCTCGCCGCCGCCATCGTCGTCTACATCGCGGCCAGGAGCCTCCGCGTCAGACGGTTCGCCGCCCTCTTCTACTACCGGCCGAAGAGAGACCCGGTTCCCCTCGCATCAATACTGAAAGGGATTTTTCCCGACGCTCATCTTTCCGGCAGAGAGAGAGAGCGTCTCCATAAATTCGGCATTGAACGGGGAGGACCGCCGTGGACCGAGTGGATTCACCGGCACAACCTGGCGAAGCTCTCGATCATCAGCAAATCCGGAGAGTCGGGCTGGTCGGGAGCGGTCACGCTGCACAGGATCCATGAGACGGACGGCGACCTGACCGAATCGCTCTCCCACCTGATCCACAGGCGCCTCGAAGCCTTTGCCGATCTCCGCAAGCCTCCGCTCCGGAAAGCGCCCGCGAGCGACGAACGGGCGGACCCGGAGAGGCAGGACAGGCTCTATGCCGAGCACATCGTCGCCGACAGCCTGAAAGGGCGCGGGCACGCCGCCGTCTTCGTGGAGAACCCGGACAGGGGGATCCATCACGTGGTCGTGGACGGGAGGCAGTTCGACCTCGGGAGGCACCTGCAGTTTGACTTCCAGGGGCACTTCGAGGACTACCCGGGGACGAGCATACTGACCCCGGAGGACTTCTTCAGCAACGCGGAAGGACTCTTTACGATCAACCATGCGCCCGGTTCGTACAGGCTGAGCATACTCGGCGGAGCCGGGCTCGACGCCGCGTTCGGAACCGACAGGGCGCTCGCGGGCGATGCGACACTTGCCGCACCGCACGAGCCGGTGCTCGCATCCGCGGGGGGCATCGCGTTCGGCTCCCCACACGTCCCGGTGCTGGCATCGGCGGGCGACGTCGATTTCCAGAACCCGTTCGTCACGCTCGGGCTCTCGACACTCCGCGAAATCCGGCTCCTCAAAAAGAAGCACACCAATCTCCTCACATCGGTGAAGAACATCTCGCTTGATGCCGCGGGGACAGGGATCGGCAGTTTTGCCGGGGCGAAGGCCGGCGCGACAATCGGGACCGCAGTGGCGCCGGGAATGGGGAGCGTGGTCGGCGCGATCATCGGGGGGATCAGCGGGGCGTTCGCGGGGCGGACGATCAGCAACAGGATCAAGTTTGCGCAGGCCGAAGACGCCCGGATCCATTACGAGAAGAAGATCCTGGAGTTCCAGCAGAGAGTCCAGGACGTTACACGAGAAGCGATGGAGACGCTGGAGGCAACGCTCTCGCGGGAGCAATCCGTGCTTGGGAACGCCGGCCTGAAGAAGATACGGGAGCTCGAGGCGCTCGCCGGGCGGCTGGAGTCGAAGCGGAGGAGCGCGTACGTCCTCACCCCGGGATCGATTCTCGAGTTCTTCTCGCTGTGCGAGGCGGATATCCGGAACGAGCTTGCCGAGATCGACGGCGCGCTTGGGAAGATATCGTTCCGCCAGAGCGTCCTCTGGCCGGGGGAACCGGCTGTCCGCCTCTACGTCCAGCGGAAGCACGTTGCGGCGCACCTGGCTGAGCTCGCAGGAGCGAGGTCGGCCCTGCTCGATCCTGCATGTTCGCTCGGGGAAGTGGAGAAGACCGAGGTGTGCCTCGAGCTCTTCGCCGCATTCGGGGGGCACGAGGAGGCGATCAGGAAACACCTCGCGCGGTACAGGGACACCGTGACGGAGAACCTTGATGCGCTCATCGCCTGGCCGGGGGGACCGGTACGGGAGCTCGCAAGGATACGGACCGCCGCGCTCAGGCGCGTCAGCGTGAAGGCGGAAGCTCTCCGGAAGAAGACCGCCGAAGAGCTGAAGCGGGACGTCACGAAGGCGAAACGGGCCCAGACACGATTTGCCAAGGAATTGAGAAAGCTCGGTCTCGTGAAATAACCCTGACATGGAACGACCCCTGCTGCTGAACGAGGCGACGACGCTCACGCGCGAACACCACCGGATCCTGTTCATGAGCTGGGCGGGGTGGGTGTTCGACTTCTACGACCTGATACTCTATACGTTCCTCCTGATACCCATCGGGGCGGAACTCGGACTCTCCAGGGTCGAGCTCTCGTTCGTTCTGGGGTCGTCCCTTGCCGCCACGGCCGCGGGCGGGGTGGTGTTCGGGCTCCTCTCCGACAGGTTCGGCAGGAGGACCGTTCTACAGTGGACGATACTCTGCTACAGCACCGGCACGCTCCTGAGCGGGTTCTCGCCCAATGTCTGGCTCCTCCTCCTCTTCCGCGTGATCACGGGGCTCGGGGTCGGCGGCGAGTGGGCGACCGGGCAGACGTACGTGGGTGAGACGTTCCCGGCACGCGTCCGGGGGAGATACGGGGCGTTCATGCAGACGGGGGCGCCGATCGGCGTGGCGCTGGCTTCGGTCGTCGGAGGAATCGCCGCGCCGGCGATCGGGTGGCGCGGCGCGTTCTTCGTATCGTTCCTCCCTGCCCTGCTCGTGATATTCATCAGGAGGAAACTCCCCGAATCCGATGTCTGGCTGCTGAGCAGGAAACAGCGCGAAGCCGGCCCGGGAACGGCGCTCTCCGGCGTGGAGGACCTCTCAAGAAAGATCAGGCTCCTGTTTTCGGAGGCGTACCGGCGCATATTCCTGCTCTCGCTGGTCCTGGCCATATTCGACATGTCGGCGTACTGGTTTACGTACTCGTGGCTCCCCGGCTACCTGCACCAGGAGCGAGCATTCTCCATGGTGAAATCCGCGGTCTGGGTCCTCGTGACGCAGGCGGGCGGATTCCTGGGATACTCCACGTTCGGGTTCATTGCGGACAGTCTGGGGAGGCGGCCGGCCTATTCGATATACGGCGTCATCTGGGCGCTCGGACTTTCGATGGTGACGCTCTTCTGGGGACCGATCGCCGAATACCCGGCGATCATACTCGTGTTCATGTTCCTCGTCGGGTTCGGGACGGGGATGTTCGGCGGGTACGGTCCGCTGTTTTCAGAGCTCTTCCCGACCGATATCAGGAACACCGCGATGGGATCGGCGTTCAACATCGCACGGGGGGTCCAGTTCCTCACCCCCGTCATCATCGTCTGGATCTCGCAGTCCTACGGCATGGCCGGGGGAATATTCCTCGCGGCGCTTTTTGCCCTGCTGAGCGGTTCGTGGATATGGCTCTTCCCCGAGACGAAGGGGAAGCAGATTGTCATCTAAGCAGTTCATTGACATACTAACGCGGGAGGAGAGGGGCATGGCAAAGTCCAGATCGGGTGGAACGGGGTACGTGAAGCTTCCGGGGAGCGCCAAATCAACCCCGCTGTGGACGCGGACGGAAACACTGAGCGCCGAGGAGATTGTCGATGTCACCGTGCGCCTCAGGGGGAAGAAGAGTCTCAGCCCCGGGGCGGTCCCGGCACGGAGGCTCACCCGCGACGAATTCGAGCGCGCCTACGGCGCATCCGCGCGGGACATTTCAGCCGTGGAACGGTTCGCGCACGAGAACCACCTGGCGGTCGTCGAATCGAGCAGCGCGCGGAAGAGCGTCATACTCAGGGGGAAAGTGAAGGACGTCGAAGGGGCGTTCGCCGTGCACCTTGCCCACTACCGCGACGAGGCAGGAAACCTGTTCAGGTGCAGGACCGGCGAGATCTCCATACCGAGGCCGCTTGAGGGGATTATCGAAAGCGTCCACGGGCTCGACAACCGCCCCCTCACGCGGCCGATGTTCCAGGCGGCAAGGAAAGAGGGGAAGTTCGTCAATCACAAGGCTTCGACCGGGAGCTTCACACCCGACGCGCTTGCCTCGATATACGGATTCCCGAAGGGGGCGACAGGGAAAGGAGAGTGCATCGGGATCATCGAGCTCGGCGGAGGGTACAGGGCAAAAGACCTCAAGGCCTATTTCAAATCGTTGAAGATCCCCCTCCCCTCCGTGGTGGCGGTCTCGGTGGACGGCGGCGTGAACAGTCCGTCAACCGCCGACAGCGCGGACGGCGAGGTGATGCTCGATATCGAGGTGGCGGGAGCGGTATCCCCGGGGGCCTCGATCGTCGTCTATTTTGCCCCCAACACGGACAAGGGCTTCCTTGATGCGATCACCACAGCGGTCCACGACACGAAGCACGCGCCGGGCGTGATCTCCATAAGCTGGGGATCCGCCGAGAGCAGATGGACAAGCCAGTCGCTCAAGAGCTTCAACGACGCGTTCAGCGCAGCCGCCGCGCTTGGCGTGACCGTCTGCGCGGCCGCGGGAGACCAGGGATCGAGCGACAGCGAAACTGACGGAAAGGCGCACGCCGATTTCCCCTCATCAAGCCCGTTCGTCCTCGCCTGCGGGGGGACGAAACTTACCGTGAAGGGGACGGCGATACAATCAGAGGTTGTCTGGCACGAGTCGAATGACTCCGCAACAGGCGGAGGGGTGAGCGACGTCTTCCCTCTCCCCGCGTATCAGAAGAAGGCACACGTCCCGGCTTCAGTGAGCACGGGGTTCAAGGGGAGAGGTCTTCCGGACGTGGCCGGTGACGCCGACCCGCAGACCGGGTATCAGGTCATTGTCGACGGCCAGCAGATGGTGATCGGCGGGACGAGCGCCGTGGCGCCGCTTATGGCCGGGCTCATCGCCAGGGTGAACCAGGTGAAGGGGAAACCCGTGGGATTCATCCATCCTGCGCTCTACGCAAACCCGAAGAACTGCCGGGATATCACGCAGGGGGACAACATCACCACATCGACGAACAAGGGGTACCGCGCCGGACCCGGCTGGGACCCGTGCACCGGATGGGGGGTGCTCTCAGGTGCGTAATCTCCCGGCGAGGTGTCCGGTTTCGGACAGAACATTTTCGAAACCGGACATCCGCAGGGGAAACAGTGGGCATAATACCTGATAATCTGACATCGTGAGATTGGCCCGCCAGTTGTTGCCCTTGAATGCAGTTCGAGAAATCCCACTGCGAGGACAACCATGTTCAGCTCCTACCTGACCATCGCATTCCGCAATCTCCGCAAACGGGAAACCTCCTCCTGGATCAGCATTGCCGGGCTGGCGATCGCCATCTCATGCTGCATATTCATCCTGCTCTTTATCTTCGACGAGCTCCAGTTTGACAGGTTCCATGTGAATGGCGATCGGATCTACCGGGGGGTATACAGCAACACCAGAACCGGGGAACGAGCAGCAATCATGGCAGGCGTCCTGTTCCCCAAAATCATGAGCGCAGTGCCGGAATTTGAGAGCGGATGCAGATTGACCCGAAGGACGGATCAGCCGATCAGGATCGGGCAACGGCTGTTCACCGGGGATCTGTTTTTCGCGGACCAGGAGATACTGCAGATGATGTCCTTCCCGCTCGAGCGGGGAGATCCCGGAACCGCCCTGAAAGAGCCTTTCACCGCCGTCCTCACAGATTCCCTGGCGAAGCGATACTTCGGCCAGGAAGAGCCGATCGGCAGAACATTCATAATCGACGACAAGTACGAGTTCAGGGTCACCGGGATACTGAGGGATATCCCGAAACATTCGCACATACGCCCGGAGTTCATCGCGTCGCTCAATTCCTACAATACCATCGATCCGAGACTCCTGAACGACATCAGAGAATCGGGGACATACTTCTATTTTCTTCTCAGAAGAAATGCCTCTCCGGCTGCGGCGGAGGCCAAGCTGCAGAAGGTGTTTGAATCTCATCACGGGGAAGATACGC
>DATJPH010000180.1:0-3102 GCA_035506475.1 Bacteroidota bacterium
GGACTTTGTTCAGTACGCCATGGCCGGGGTGCGGCTCTGCTACGCAACCCCGCAGATCATCCGCTCACACCAGCGTTCGGGGCTCGAGAGGCTCCTCCGGGAGACCGAACGGGTCCCGGCAAGGCGCGAGACGGTGTTCTCCTACATGCTTCCACGCACAAGCGAAACAGCGTTATTGGTCTACAACCAGGAGGCGGCAGAACTGTGATTACACCGGGATCCGAAACAGCGGCACCGACGACAGTGCAGGTTCGTCAAGGGATGCAGCACCCGACGCTCGGCGCAATAGGAGGCTGGGAAGGGACGGTCCTCAGGACGTTCGCGGCGGGGGGCGAGACCTACGTCGACATCGAGCTGATGGCGAAAACGATCGCGGGGATCAGTCCCGCGGAACGGGGGCGGTACTACGCGGGCAAGATCGTCTTCACCCGCCTCCGGCTCGCACAGAAGGACGTCGTCAGTATCCCGACACCGGTCATAGAGCGAACGCGGGCGGATGCCTTCGCCACGGCCCAGCACGAATGGTACGACGAGGTGGGGACGCACGAAGACGATCCGACGAAGTTCGTCGCCGACAGGACTGCCGGCGGATCGACGAACATGGAACGGCGGCAGATGATCAGGTCGCTCGTCGGGATCGGCGCGTTCATGGTGGTCCTCCTCGCGTTCATGCAGAGGGATTGCGGCTGCGGGTCATCCGGGACGGGGGGGAGCTGGGGACGCTCGGGCGGGTTCTCCTCATAAGACGGGACAACTATGAACCGGTACGGTCTGTTCAACGATACGCGCGTCACCCCCACGGACGCCTCGTTCTTTGCCATCCAGCTGGCCCTTTCGAGCTACCCGGGGGATCCGCTGCGCAAGGAGCTCGATGAGATCGTCAGGGGAATCACATCGCTCAGCGACCCCGCCGAGCAGGGTAAGCTCGCGGCCAGGGGTGCCGGGCTTCTTTCGGCCGCTCTCCCGTTTGTCGAATACTGCGTCTGGGACTACACGCTCGTCCCGGGCGTCGCGCTCAAGGAATTCGCCTCCTGGGTCGACGATATCCAGGGGGTCGCCGGAGTGCCGCCGGAGCCGGGCGACATCACGCCGTTCCTCACGGACGACACGTCTTACTTCGTCGCGACGCTCGTGGTCCTCTCCTGCCATCCGTCGCTTTCGGCCTGGCTCGAATATTACCCCGAGCACCTGAACGGGAGCCAGTTCTTCGACAGGAAGACAATCGACGCGATACTGAAACGGTTCGCGAACATCACCCCCGGCCCGCTGGGGCACTGCACGAACGCCCTCTTCACGACGATGCCTGTCGCACCGGGGGATTTCTACTCGGGGAAACAGCTCCGGTCCGAAGAGTGGAAATACCTCCGGCCCGTCTATTAGCGTCCCCTGGCGCGAGCTCCCCTCCCCTTCAATAACCGGATGTCCCCTTCCGATATCCGTATCACCATTCTCTGCAGCGGCCTTCTCTGAGAAGGACGCTCCCAGGGCAGTCCCTCGGTCTCCGGGACAGGGACAAGATACGTCCCGTTCTGCCTGTGCCGCAGCGCCTTCTGCCCGGCTCCGGGGGCACGGACGATCTCGAACGATATGCCGTACACGCTGCAGAGCCTCAAGAGAACTTCAAGCCCCGGCAGGCAGACGTTCTTTTCCCACCGCTGGAGAACAACCCAGGAGTACCCGATCTTCCCGGCCACCTCTTTGAGTGTCAGACCGGCGGCCCGCCGGGCCGCGCGCAGACGGTCGCCGAGCATGCGAAGATGCATCTGCCGATCGATGATCGCGTCGACGACATCCTCGATGACCCTGGCCTTATCCTCGGAAAGGGCCGTCGGCTGATTGAGGACCTGCCAGACGTACTGGCGGGACACGCCGAGCCGCCCTGCAAGGAACGTGTGACTGACCCCCCACTCCTCCATTTTTCCGGTGATGCTTTGCACCGCGGCAACGACACCCGATTCTCCGTCCATCTGGACAGTCCTCCGGAATGATCCCTGTGCAATGTCTGCCGCTCCTGGCCGCGGGATTGCTCATGTAACGTAAATAGAGAATTCCACGCTGACAATCGAAATGGGACGACGTGGAGATTTCCGTGACAGGAAGGATAAATCCGCTATTCATGCGGAGAACCCCCGGGGCAGTGATGCATGTCACCGGGGCGCTTTGTATCTCACGCAAATCTTGACTACACTTGTCGCGCATCCCCCGCGATATTCCTTTCGCACTGTTCTCTCCACGCCGTTTAGCACCGTACCTTCATTCACTGATATACAAGCGGAGGCAGTAATGCTGAGACTTTCAACCATTGTGCTCTTCTGTACATTTCTCATTTCATACGCGGCTCAGGCACAGATTCCCAACGCGGGATTTGAAGACTGGACGCTGACAGATCCGGACGGATGGGTCAGCAGCAATGTCGCCGAAGCAGGCTCTTTCCCTGTCACAAAGGCGGCAGACAGCCATTCCGGGAGCTGGGCGCTCAAAGGGACGGTTGTCTACGTCGCGTTGCTGGGCACGAATATGAGCCCCATTATACAGACCGGGCCCGGCGGACACGGGTTCGCGGTTACTGCCCGCCATGCCGGTGTCTCGCTCTATTACAAGTGCTCGCTCGCAGGCGGCGACAGGCTCGGGTTTAACTTCATCATGTACCAGGCAGGAACGCCGATCGCGGTAGGAGCGCAGGTTGTGACGGCAAACAGCTCGGCGTGGACCCAGATCACGGTCCCCTTTCCGTACACAGCGCCTGGATCCCCCGATGTTTGCATACTCCAGGTGCAGATCGTCGGTCCGGTCACCGGGCCGGACTACCACGCCGGTTCGTGGTACGAGCTGGATGATCTTGCACTCACAGGAGCGACGACCGTGCTGACGGAATCGCGCCCTGCGACCTACTCTCTGGATCAGAATTTCCCAAACCCGTTCAACCCGTCCACCACGATCCGGTACAGCGTCGCGCACAGGACGCATGTGACGCTGAACGTCTTCAACATGCTCGGGGAGAAGGTCGCGACACTCGTCAACGGGATGCAGGAGCCGGGGTCACACGAGGCGCGGTTTGACGCGGCGGGGCTTGCCAGCGGGGCGTATTTCTACAGACTCCAG
>DATJPH010000181.1:0-2211 GCA_035506475.1 Bacteroidota bacterium
GTCTCCACGGATACCTCCTCGGACGGGAACGACTGATCGGATATGAAATAGACGTTCTCCATCCCCTTCCACTGAGCAGCGCTCCGGCCGGTTGAATCGATGAGAATCAGCGAGTGCTTCCCCGGTATGACCGGGACCGTGTACCATGCCCACTTCCCTTTCTGGCTCTGGATATCAGGGCGGGCCGCTTTTCCGTCAACAAGGATCCCCACGGGAGGATGGGCATCATACTGTTCCCCCTCCGGCTTGAACAGGATCGCCAGCATGCCGTTATGAGATGAGGAATCCACATAGAGCGTGGCTTCAAAACCGTCCCTGAGGCCGGGGACCGAGGACTGCAAGGGGGGAGGTGCAATATGCGCAGGTGGACGGGCGGAACGGACATTGCCGCTGAATGCGAACCGACGCGGGTCGACGCTTCTGCCGGAGACACGGATCGAAGCGACACTTGCCGGATTCAGTATCCTGACGGTGCCCCCGGGAAGAGGATAGCATGTGAAGCGCGAGACGTTTTCCCTGACACCCTGCGGGTCAAAGAGAACCCCCGCAAGAAGCGGGCGCGCGGCGTTCTTCAGCGGGTAGACCTCGAACACCGCGGTCTCGTACCGATCGATCGAAAGCGTCACGGAAGAGCCCGCACAACAGAGGCGCGGCATTATCCAGCGGGACGGGTAAACCCGCTCGATGACAAGTGAATCCGCGCCGCTCTCAAGACCGAGCGAGGCGGAGAGGGGGACGGTGAGCTGCCCCGGTTCGATCGACGGATTGCGCGCCGCGATCACCCCCTCCTCTCCCCTGTAATGGACGTAGCCGTATGTCTCCTTTGCTTTCGGATCCCCCCCGATCATCGTCGTCGTGGCAAGAACGGGGAACCGGTCCTTCGCCCACTGCATGGACTGCGCCATCGCGTCCCATTCCCCCTCCGTGAGTATGTCGGGAGAGATGTAGAGCTCCCACATCGATACGCCCCGCGCGAAATACAGGAGCGCCTCGTTCGTAAATTTGTCCAGGGGCTCATTCTCCCCGCCGAGCTTCTCCAGGTTCCCCTTGATGATCCCGTGCGTCATCATGTTCGCCACCGGGAACCAGAGGTCCTTCGTCCGGAGGTCGTCGTAGAGGACGAAATCGCGGTAGGTGATCGCCGCATCCCGGGGGCTTATCGAGGGGACGTCCGCGTACCCGTAGTCCTGCCCGTCCATCCAGATCTGGTTTGCGTACTGAAGCCACCAGGGGCTCAGCCACGTCCCCGACGTGATATTGAGGTACGTTGCCGGGTTCGCCTTCCGGACGGCATTGCATTTATCGATCACGCTCTCCATCACGGCGCGCCGGGAGTAGATATCGACCGGGTGTCCGTGGTCCGGCTCGTTGCACGCGAACTGTATCCCGTCCCACTTGAAGAACGACACCCCGTCGTTCCGGACAAAATCCTCCACGCGCTTCCTGAACAGGGCGCTGTATTTCGTGCCGGCAAGGCAGAGCTGGTCGTCCACGACCTCGTAGCCGTGCGCCTTCATCCATGCCATCCGCTGGGGATGGAAGGAGTACCCTCCCGTCGGTCCCAGCCAGAGCCCGAGGCCGGTGCCGGTCTTGCGGAGCTCGTCGGCGATCGGCTTCAGACCGTGCGGGAACTCTTCAGTGCGGAGCACCCAGTCGCTCCCGTAGACGTCCCAGCCGTCGTCAAGGACGAACGCGTCAAGCCTGATGCCGTGTTTCTCGATCATGTTCCTGTCGATCAGGCCGATGATCCGCATGATGTTCGCCTCGTTCATCACGTTTCCCGGCGGAATATTCCTGAATGCGGGGGAGCGGAGATCGTACCAGCTGTTGTAGAGCGTATAGGGGCGGAGCGGCGCGACGCGTATGTCGTTGACGTAATCCCAGAACCATTTCCTGACGCTCGTATCGGGGGTGATGCACTCCACCACAGGCGCCCCGACGCACCATAACGAGTCGATCTTCACGCCCATCTCCTGACCCGCGCGGAGCCGGAGCGACTTCCCCTGCCGGATGAGATCGTTTTGCGACGCCGGGTACTCGAGGCCGAAGAACGCACCCGCGGCGTCCCCGAACTTCACCGCAGCCGGCTGACCGAATCCCCCCTCCCTGACGACCGCAGGGTCCCCCGCGAGCATCCCGTCTCTCCCCCAGAGGATCCTGAGCAGGTGTCCGGCGCGGGCGCTGTCTCTGACGCCGACGCTCCGCCTCACG
>DATJPH010000182.1:0-3543 GCA_035506475.1 Bacteroidota bacterium
AGCGACGTTCTTCAGACTATTGTGCACTGTGTCGATTCGTGTTACCGAGATCGTTGCGTCAAAGGGGGGCTTTATCCCTGTTGCAGAGACTACCTGCCACGTCTGGGATCCATGGATTTGATTCGACAATCCGATGGGTGCATATGAATACATATAGACGTACGAATACTGCCATTGTGTCCCCACTGAGAGCGGGTAGACAAATTCACTCCCCACTGGCCCGTCGACAGTGTCGCAAGACAGGCAGACAAACATCAACCCAAGCGTAGCCGCCCACAACACCGGCAGTTTCATCACATGGTTCTCCTGAAAAAAAAATCGATCACTACCGGGGGCAGGATCGACTCTCAAAGACCATGACTTCATGATACCGCCCCGGACGGCCATAGTCAAGGGGACCGGACCGTCAGGAAGATCAAGGAGAATAATGTGCCCGGACCAGCAGATAATTGGTGTGCGGGCTTCGGGGGCTTTTTTCAGTCACTGACGGGACAGCAGAGTTCGACGACTAGATGCGCCGGATCGCCCGGGTCCGTCAAAAATTTCTCAAGCGCCGGGTGACGGCCGGGCGGACGGTGGTTTTCCCTGCACCAGGAAGCGAGCATCTGCCAGCGCACAGGCAGGTTCTCCGGATGCCCTTCCGTGTCGCAGCGGTTCACGGCATATGTCCCTCCCATAAACTCGCAGATACGCACATCCCCCTCAGGCTCTATCTCGGGGCCCACCTTCATCCAGAACTCGTAGCCGTATCGCGGGTGATCCTTCGTTGGATACGGATTGTTAAATCCGTAGATCGGATTTGCCTCCAGGTCCTGAAGCAAGCCCCGTGGTGACGCCCACGCGGCGAGCTTCTGCCACGCCTGCTCTTCGGGATTGTCACCGAATCCATACGTGCTTGCCACGCGCATCGGTTCCAATCGGACGATGTTCACCTCGATGGAATTCACGGCGTTATCTCCGGGGAAGTGTGATTGTACATCCTGTGGCGGCGGACCTTCTTGCCGCATCCAGTATCTCGCTCACAATGAGGTTGTTCTCAAGCGACGAGAGCCCCGACGGCCGGATAGAGCCTCGCACAACTGCCCGCAGGTAGGTGAGCGGATCATCCTCTGGAGAGTCGGGCGGCGCGGAGGCAACCTCCTTTTCGGGGTCGTCGCCTGAGCGCACGCGGACGATGTCCCTTCCGGCCGTGCGGGCGGAACCCGTCTCGCCGTACACTTCGATATCCTTCCGTCCGGCGGGCCAGTTCCAGGACGCCTGAATGATCCCCTGTGCGTGCGGATATGTGAGGATGACTGTCGCCTCATCGTCGACGCGGGGGTAGACATCCGGCTTGATCTGCTGTGTCACGGCCGTGACAGTGAGGGGTCTCTGGTTGTCCATCAGGAATGTGAAGAGATTTGCGCCGTAGCACCCGAAATCCATCAGCGCCCCGCCGCCGTTGAGTACCGGGTCGGTGAGCCAGGTGAGAAACTCAGGTCCCACGCCGATCTCCTTCGGGCCCTGGTGCCCGTCATGGGCGACCATTTTCCGGATACTCCCCAGCCCGTGCCCGTGCGCCCGCCTGTACACATCGCTCGTGTTCGGATACCAGGTGGTTTCGTAGTTCACAAGGACGTCAATATTCCCGTCCTTCGCCGATTTCGCGATCGCGCGGGCGTCTTCAAAGCTCACGGCAAGGGGCTTTTCCATCATCACCGGTATCCTGTGCTTGCTGCAGAGCTCCACGACGGCCCGGTGATCAAACGTGCTGGAATAGACGACAACGGCCTCGGGATGCGCCGCCTCAAGTGCCTTCTCCAGTGACCCGAAGAAGAGGTCTTCAGAAATCTGAAACCGCCTCCGGTAGCTCCCCGCAAGCGCGGTGTCATGCTCGGCGATCCCGACGATACTTATGTCGTCCCTTTTCCGGGCAGCATCCAGAAACCCTGCGACGTGGCCGTGGACGAGCCCCGCGACGCACACGCGGAGCGGCGGCTGCGCCGCGCTTTCGGCGTGTGCAAGCACGAGACAGACGCCTCCGAGACACCAGGCAATCGCAGGGATAATCGTGCTTATCGTTGTCGTCATAAGGCTAATATAGGAAATTTTCCCGGACAAGGCCCGTCGCTTTCCGAAGGGGGGAATAGCAAAAGCCCCGGAGGTTCTGGGCCTCCGGGGCTTTGTGCTGTTGCGCAACCCAGGATCTACTTCATGAGGACGATCTTCCTCATCTGAATTTCGGAGCCGCTCTGAAGCCTGGCAAAGTAAATACCGGAGGCAAGCCCGGTACCGTCAAGGCGGGCCGAGTAGAATTTCCCCGACTCCGTCTGGCCGTTGAATATCGTGGCAACTTCCTGGCCGAGAGCATTGTACACCACCAGCGTCGTGGAGCCAGTTTTCGCGACAGTGAACCGGAACTCGGTCGACGGATTG
Source organism: Bacteroidota bacterium (assembly GCA_035506475.1). Classification (GTDB taxonomy): domain Bacteria; phylum Bacteroidota; class Ignavibacteria; order UBA10030; family UBA6906; genus Fen-1273. The sequence continues at coordinate 2,416 of DATJPH010000182.1, forward strand.
AACGGGTTCGGATAGTTCTGGCTGAGCGCGAAGACGATCGGCGCAGTTTCCGCAGCGGCTGTCGTCGTCAGCATGACTGCGTCGCTGTAATGCACCGAATTGTCCAGGTCGATCTGTTCCAGGCGGTAGTACGCTGTCCCCGCAGGAGCGCTCTTGTCCGTGTACGTGTAGCTGAATCCGGTTGTCGTCGTGCCGTGACCCGGGATGAGGCCGGAGACTGCTGCAAACCCGGTCGACTTGTTGGCCGAGCGTTCGACGTAGAAACCGTAGTTGTTCGTCTCACTTGCGGTCTTCCAGTTCAGCGTGACCGATGAACCGCCGGCGGGAGCTGCCGTCAGCGACGCCAGTTGAATCGGGAGGGGGGCCGCCTGAGGAGCCGAGAAATTATCGATAAGCAGCATGCGCGACGCGTCGCCAGAGAAGTAAGGATAAAGTACCGGAGCAGATCCGAATGCCGCATTAGAGACGTTGTGGGCGACCTGGTCGGTGACCGTCGAACCCGTATTCCCGTCTGCATCCGAATTCACGATCGTATATTCAAGATCGTACACGCCGGGGTCGACTTCTGTCACTGTAAACGTGATCTTGTACCAATGCCCTTCCAGCAGCTGATCGATCCCGTAATCCAGGGACGATTCCACGCCGTTAACTGCAAACATGCCTCCGCCGGCATGCGTCAACATGCCGAGCCCTGTCGCGGTCTCGCCGAACCCGACGGGGGCGTTTGTATTGGACGTGGCGAACCCCAGCCCGCCGTATCCGCCATCGGTGTTGTTGTAGAAGTATGCGCTGACCGTGAACACCCCCCCAACCGCCGGGACTCCAGACTTGAGTGTCCAGAGGTCGATGTCACTGCCATAGTTGTATCCTTCGAAGGGATTCTGGACTGCCCCGGATCCGCCGATGCCTGCGGTTCCACCGCAACCATAGTAGTTGTTCGTCGAATTGAAATCGCCCGACAGGTCCGACGGGTTGTCAAACGTCACCAGAACCTGTGCGTGGACCGGGCCGGTGATCGCTCCCAGGCAAAGCAGGAGCGCGCATGCGAGGAACGTATATAGAAACGCTTTCATGGAGATTCCCTCCCGAGATAAATGAGATTGTTTGTGTCAACTACACCGTTCTCAT
>DATJPH010000183.1:0-2970 GCA_035506475.1 Bacteroidota bacterium
GGGCTGGCCGATCAGCTCCGAGCCAACCGTCTTCCCTCCCCGCGTCACGAGGCTCCCATTCGCCCTGGCGGGAAAAGCCACCTGGGCGATGCCTGTAACAAGGAAGGGATAGATCACCCCGGTGATGACGGTGAAAAGCAGAAGGGCGATGAACGCCGTAACCAGATGCTTGAATATCATTTGAGTCCGCTCCGATCATGATGTGCGAATATGCCCGGCCCTGAATTGGGCGGGACAATTTTGCAAAACCGGACCGGGAACGCAATTAACGCGGCGTAAAAAGAGGGACGGGGAGTGTAAAAAACAGATAAAAATCCCGGCGCACGGTACACACACGGTTACATTTGTCCAAACGTCATGTCGAAATGACCTGCTTCTCACACTCAACTGGGCCCTGCGGATCTCGATTCGACAACAAATCCGATAGTTTGTGCAAAACCGGGATCGTGGCGTACAAATTGCATCATATTTCTGGCTATTCTACGTCCACGCGCTCGGCTTGAAAACCTATGAAAACGCAGAATTCCAAACCGGTACGGAATACTCCTGCAGCTCCCCCACCGGCGAGGGCGGAAGAGGCTCTCAGGGAGAGCGAGAGATTTCTCCGGCAGGTGATAGATCTCGTCCCTCATTTCGTCTTCGCAAAGGACGCGGAGAGCAGATTTCTCCTGATGAACCGGGCGATCGCCGAGGCCTACGGGACGACCGTCGAAGAGGGGCTCGGAAAGACAGACACCGATTTTTCCGCCACGCCCGAAGAGGCAAAGCACTTCCACGAAGACGATCTTGCCGTCATCCGGGGCGGCATCCCCAAAAAAATACCCGCGGAACCGATTACCGACGCGCAGGGGAACGTGCGGTTCCTCCAGACGACGAAGATCCCGTTCCACTTCGGACCGGAGCGGACTCCCAGCATACTCGGCGTGGCGGTCGACATCACCGACCTGAAGAAGTCGGAGCAGAGGCTGCAGGAGAGCGAGGAGAAGTACAGGAACTTCGTGGAGCGCGCCCACGACGGGATCGCGGTAATACAGGACGGGCGCGTGGCATACCTCAACCCCGTGCTCGCGGACTTCTTCGGCGGCCCCATCGAGAGCATCATCGGAAAACCGTTCACGAACTACGTCCACCCGGACGAGGTCGGAAAGCTCGCCGAAAACTACCGGCTCCGGATGGGGGGGGAGCAGGTCCCTTCGACATACGACACCATACTGCTCTCCGTCGAAGGACACCCCATTCCCGTGGAGGTCAACGCGGGGCTCATCCAGTACAACGGGAGTCCCGCGGACCTGATTATCATCCGGGACACGCGGGAGAGGAAGAAAGGCGAGGAGGCGGTCGCCAGGCGGAATGCGATCCTCAAGATCGTCAGGGACGCCGCGGAGCAATTCCTCAAGTCGCCGGAGCCGGAGTCGACGATCACCGATCTCCTGAAGCGGCTCGGCAGGATCATGCGCGTCGACAGGACGTACATATTCGAGAACGTGACGGAACAGAACGGGAATTCAGCCGCAAACCGGCGGTTCGCATGGACGTCGGAGGGGGCCGGCGGGGCGGCCCGGGGCCTGCAGCGGATCGACTTCGCGCACCCGTCGTTTGCGCGGTGGAAAGACCTGCTGGCGCGTGAAGAGGTGATCTACGGCGAAAGCGAGAGCTTCCCCCCGGAGGAGCGGAAGTTCCTCGAGGCGGAGCACATCAGGTCGATACTCGCGGTCCCGATTTTCGCGGGGAAAGAGTGGTGGGGGTTCATCGGCTGTGACGACTGCACTACCGTCCGCACATGGTCGATACTCGAAACAGACGCGCTCGAGTCGCTGGCGAGCATGCTCGGGGCGGTAATGCAGCGGAGGAAGACCGAGCGCGTGCAGCAGGCCGTTTACAAGATCGCGCAGGCCGCCGGCAGCACGCGCGGCATCCGCGAGCTGTGCGGCTCGATACACAGGATCGTCGCAGAGGTCATGGAGGCGAGAAATTTCTACGTCGCGCTCGCCGACCCGAAGAAGGAGAATCTCACGTTCCCCTATTTCGCCGACGAATTCGACCCGCCCGCGACGACAATGAAGGCCAAGCGGGGGCTGACCGAATATGTCCTCCGGACGGGAGCCTCGCTCCTGTGCACCGAAACGAAGTTCCGCGAACTTGCCTCGATGGGGGAGGCCGAGCTCATCGGCAAACCCGCCGCCGTGTGGCTCGGCGTCCCGCTTGTCGTCGAAGACTCCATCATCGGCGTCATGGTCGTCCAGCATTACAGCAACCCCTCGGCGTACAGCGGGAAGGACCAGGAGGTCCTGGAGTACGTCTCGTCGCAGATCGGCAGGGCGATCGACAGGAAGCGGGCGGAAGAGGCGCTTGTCTCCCAGACGGCATACTTCCAGAGGCTCTTCGAGGACGCCCCGGCCGGGATCGCCCTGATGGCCACGGACGACACGATCGTCGACGTCAACAGGTCGTTCCAGGAGATGTTCGGGTACACGGCCGCCGAGATCCGCGGGCGGAATATCAACGGGATCATCGTCCCCCCGCACCTGCAGGAAGAGGCCGACGGGCTGAGCTCGATGAGCCAGCACGGGACGACGGTCTCCCGGGAGAGCACGCGGCGGAAGAAAGACGGGACATACGTCGACGTCCATATCACCGGATACCCCATCCTCATCGAGGGGAAGCACGTCGGCGTGTACGGCATGTACGAAGACATCTCGGGCCGCAAGGCCCTCGAGGCGCAGGTCCTCCAGTCCCAGAAGATGGAGAGCATCGGGACGCTGGCCGGCGGGATCGCGCATGATTTCAACAATCTCCTTGCCATCATCCTGGGACACATTTCGCTCATGGAGAACGCGGCCGGGAACCCCGCCCGGTGCACCAACTCCATACGGGCCATCACGAAAGCCGCGGAGCGCGCGGCCGGCGTTGTGCGGCAGCTCCTCACGTTCGCCAGGAAGAACGAGGGGAAAAGGGAGTCGGTGCGGGTGA
>DATJPH010000184.1:0-4163 GCA_035506475.1 Bacteroidota bacterium
CGAAATCGGGGGAGGTGATCGGCCTGCGCGAGAGGGAGGCGCCCCGCTGGGAGCCGCTTGTCTCGCGTGACGGCCACGCGTGCGCGCGCACGCCCGGCGGCCTGATACTGATCGACGGGACTCCCCGCACCGAGTACCGGGTGGAACAGGATTATTTCTTCGTCCTGGGCGACAACAGGGATGAGAGCCTCGACAGCCGCTCATGGGGGTTCGTCCCGCTGGAAAGCATCGTGGGCCGCGCCATCGTCGTCTACTGGTCGGTCGATCCGGATTCCGGGATCCGGTGGGGCCGCGTGGGGAGAGCGGTCCGCTAGCGTCTCCCCCTTTTACCGGAGATCCATGCCGTCACTCTACGTCCATATCCCCTTCTGCCGGCGGAAGTGCATTTACTGCGACTTCTACTCCATCGAGACGGTCTCGCTCATGGAGTCATTTCTCGATGCACTCTGCACGGAGATCGCGCTGTCGGCGGAGACCGCCCGGGGCGTCGTCTTCGATACGCTCTTTTTCGGCGGAGGGACCCCCTCGCTGCTTGCCCCCGGTCAGCTCTCCCGCGTGATGGAGGCGCTTCACGGCGCGTTTACGATTGACCCGGGGGCGGAGATCTCTCTCGAGACGAACCCCGGGACCGTCACACCTGAGAAGCTCTCCGCGTTCCGGTCGCTCGGCATCAACCGCCTCAGCATAGGGATCCAGTCGTTCGACGAAGATGAGCTCCGGTTCCTCGGCCGGATCCACAACGGCCCGGACGCTGTCCGCTGCGTCGGGGACGCGCGTGCGGCGGGGTTCATGAACCTGAGCGTTGACCTGATCTATTCCCTCCCCTCGCAGACCCGGGCGTCGTGGGATGCGACGCTCTCCCGCGCCCTGGCGCTGGGGCCTGACCACCTGTCCGCGTACAGCCTCATCGTCGAGGACGACACGCCGCTTGCGCGGATGGTCGCCTCCCGGATCGTGTCCCCCAATCCCCTGGAGGCGGAAGCCTCGCTCTACGAGCATACGATGGCCGTGATGGAGCGCGCAGGGTTCGAGCACTACGAAGTGTCGAACTACGCGAAGCCGGGATTCAGGAGCCGCCACAATTCCGCTTACTGGTCGCACGAGGCGTACCTGGGGTTCGGCCCGTCGGCCCACTCGTTCTGGCGGCGAAGCCCCGGGAGCGCGCCGGTGCGATGGGGGAATGCCCCGGCACTCAACAGGTACTGCGAAGCGCTCCGGCGCGGGGAGCTCCCCGTCGAGATGCGCGAAGAGGTGTCGACAGACCAGCTCTGCAACGAGAGGATATTCCTCGGCCTCAGGAGCTCGGGCGTCGACCTGCGAAGGCTCGAGCGGGAGTTCGATCTCCCCGCGGACAGGATCGCCCTGGCCCGGGCGCTCGAGGGGGATGGCTCCGCGGTGCTCGACGGCGGGACGCTCCGGCTGACGGACCGCGGCTACATGCTCTGCGACGAAATCGCCGCCCGGATGATGATCTGATGTTCACTCCCCACTACTTGCCAGGCGGGCGATGAGAGTACTGATTACGGGTATCGACGGGTTCGTCGGGAGCCACGCCGCGGAGTACCTCCTTGGTATCCCCGGCGTGGAGCTCCACGGGACGCACTACCCGGGGGAGACGACCGGGAACATCGATCACCTCCGGGGACGGATCACGCTCCACGAGGCCGACATCGTCGACGCCGTGAGGATCCGGAACATCGTCGCCGAGGTGCGCCCCGATAAAGTGGTCCACCTTGCCGGCCAGGCGTTCGTTCCCACCGCGCTCAGGGATCCGATCGGCACGTTCAGCGTCAACATCATGGGGGGGGTCGCCCTCCTCGACGCCGTCCGGCGCCAGGCGGAGGCCTCCGGCGCGGGGCCCGACCTCCTCATGGTCAGCTCGGCGGAGGTGTACGGCAGGCTCCACACGGATCCGATCACGGAAGAAACCCCGGTCCGCCCCGACAATCCGTACGCGGTGAGCAAGGCGAGCGTCGATCTCATCGCCCAGGTGTACCGACGGACGTTCGGCGTGCGCGTGAGCGTCGTCCGCCCGTTCAATCACGCGGGGCCGCGCCAGAGCCCCGTCTTTGTCGCCTCGGATTTCGGACGACAGTTCGCACTGATCGCCGCCGGCAAGAGTGCGCCGGTCGTGCGGGCGGGCGACATCGATACGAGGCGGGATTTCACAGACGTCCGCGACGTCGTCAGGGCGTACTGGGCGATACTCACGCATCCCTCCGAGCACACGGTGTTCAATCTCTGCTCCGGCCATGTCGTTGCCATACGCGACCTGATCGACATACTCCAGCGCGTAAGCGGGATACGGGTGACGATCCTCCCGGAAGAGTCCCGGAAGCGGGGGGGGAACGCGCCGTTCATGGCCGGGAGCTACGCGCTTCTGCACGGGGCGACGGGATGGGAGCCCACAATCCCCCTGGAGAAAACGCTCGCGGACGTGTTCGCATACTGGCAGACCGCCGCAGGCATCCCCACGTGAATATCCTCGTCGTGAACTGGCAGGACAGGAGCAACCCGCTCTCCGGCGGGGCCGAGGTCCATTTCCACGAGATTTTCTCGAGGATCGTCCGCCGCGGGCACAGCGTGACGCTCTGCTGTTCGACCTATCCGGGGGCCGCGCCGCGGGAAACGATGGACGGGATCAGTGTGATCCGCACGGGACGCCGGGAGCTGTTTAATTTTGTCTTCCCCCTTGTGTACGCAACCCGGCTGAGAGGGGGGGGATACGACGTCGTCGTGGAGGACCTCAACAAGCTCCCATTCTTCTCCCCCCTCTTCGTCAGGCGCCCCGTCGCCGGGATCGCCCACCACCTCTTCGGCAGGAGCGTCTTCCGCGAAACATGGATCCTTCCGGCCTCCTACGTGTACCTGATGGAGCGTGCAGCACTTGCCCTCTACAGGAAGAGCGTTCCGTTCATGGTGGTCTCCCGGAGCACGCAGATGGAATTCCTGGAACGGGGGTTCGACCCCGGACGCCTCGAGGTGATCCATAACTGCGTCGACCACGATCTCTACACACCGGGGACGGGCGGGAAGAACGCCGCGCCGCTCGCGGTGTACTTCGGAAGGCTGAAGAAATACAAGAGCGTCGACACGTTTCTCCGCGCGCTCCCCCCGGTGATCGCCCGCTTCCCGGCGCTGAAGGCGGTCGTCGCGGGTGAAGGAGACGACACCGGGAGGCTCACGGCTCTCGCCGGGGAACTCGGGCTTGCGGGGGGAGTGGAATTCACAGGCTATATCACCGAAACCCGGAAGGTCGACCTCCTCAGGCGGGCCTGGTTCACGGTGACGACGTCTATGAAAGAGGGGTGGGGATTGACCGTGGTGGAATCGAACGCCTGCGGGACGCCGTCAATCGCGGCCGACGTTCCCGGGCTCAGGGATGCCGTCAGGGAGGGGGAGACCGGGCTCCTCTATCCATACGGAGACTCCCCTGCACTTGCCCGGGGGATGATCCGGCTCATTGAGGACGGGGACCTGAGGAGGCGCCTGGGTGAAGGGGCGATCCGGTGGGCCGCGACGTTCAACTGGGACGATGCCGCGGAGAAAACGATCGCATTCCTCGGCCGTTTAACCGCGTCCCACTGACCGGGCGGACGCGCCCCGTCAGCGCATCAGGCGGAGTATGAGCCGGATCTGTCCGGCATGGTAGAGGTCGTGCGCGGCGATCCCCCTGATGAGCCGCCCGGCCGTGGATCGCCCTCCGGAAGGCCGGCCCTGTATGCCGGCGGCTGAAAGTGATGCGATCGTCTTCCTGAGAAGCGCGTGCTCCGACTCCAGGAGCGCGATGTCCTCCTCCCAGGACGGCCCCCCGGCTTTCCCGGGGCGGAGGAACCAGTTGCTCCCCTTCAATGGAAATGAACCCCGCTTCTCCCCCCGGATCTTCCTTCTGACAGCGTATTTCCAGTAGGCGGCATGCACGACGATCTCGCGGATATTGTGCCTGGATCGCCCGGGCCTCCACCGGGCCTCCCCGGCGGAGACTCCCCGCAGGCTTCCACGGAGTGTCGGTCCGTGCCATGACGTGCCGCTGTAGGCCTCGTCGATCATCGCCAGAAGCTGACGCAGTTCTCCGTTCATACGGCGCTCCGGAATAATGTGACGATCAGTTAGTGAACTCCCATGAGATGCCAAACCGTATTGCCCGTTCGCCCCCGGGGTAG
>DATJPH010000185.1:0-4026 GCA_035506475.1 Bacteroidota bacterium
TTCTCGTCCTTGACCGAATAGAACCGCTGGGCGCCCCCCGCCGCGAACCCGATGCTCGTGATGATGAGGATCGACACGAGCCAGTGCTCCGTGTAGTGCACGCCGTTGTACGTCTGGTCGAACGAGACGGCCGGGATCGCCTTGAAGAGCTCCCCGAGGCCGCCGATGAGCCCGAGGCTCAGTGGCATGACCGTGAACGTGATCCCCAGGAGGACCACCCCCTGGACGACGTCCATCGCCATATCCCCCCAGAGCCCGCCGAGCATGTTGTGAAGCAGGACGATCCCCCCGATGATAAGGACGATCAGGGACATGTCGATACCGATGATCGGCGCGAAGAGCTTGCACGTCGAGGCGAGCTGGACACCGGCCGAGAGGATGAAATTCGTCGCGATCACGCCGCTCATGAGCTGCTGCGTGGTCAGGTTATAGCGCGTCTGTATGTACTGGAGCGGGGAGATCGAGCGGGTCCGGCGCCAGAGCTTCGCCGTGAGGCTCGAGCCGATAAGGTAGGCGATCGGCCCGACGGCCAGATAGAGAATCGTGAACCAGCCCGAGGTGTAGGCGAACCCGGCCGCGCCGGTGAATATCCACGCGCTGAAGTTCCCCATGTAGAGGGAGATGCCCGACATCCACCAGGGGATCATGCTCCCCCCGGTGAAGTACTCCTTCCCCCCCTTGTTGACCTTCATGAAATACAGCCCGATCCCCATGATGATGAGGAAGTAGATCAGTATGAAGCTGACATCGAATATGTTGACTGATTTCATGCAGTGTCATCCTTTCGGAACGGTGCTGAGAGCTTCGAGGACCCGGGAGACCTCCCCGGGCGTATTGTAGATGTGGAACGAGATGCGGAGGGCCGCCAGGCCCCCTTCCGTGACGGAGCGTGTGCGCAGGTTGTACGTGTCCAGGTGCGCCTGGAGCTTCTCGTGGCCGACGGTGCGGTGCTGGATCGTCACCATGGAGGTCCTGAGCGCGGGGTCCGCGCTTGAGACGAGCATGATGGAGGGGAGAGAGCCCAGGCCGGCAACGAGCGCGTCGGCAAGCATCCTGTCCCGCTTCCAGATCCGTTCGACCCCGATATTCCGGATGAACGCGATCGCCTCCCCGAGCCCGACGCGGAGCGGGATGCTGACTGTGCCGTACTCATAGCGCTGCGCCGAAGGCTCGAACCCCACCGTCCCCTTCAGGAGGTCGAAGGGACCCGAATAGGCCCCCGTCGCCTTCGCGGCGATCGTGTCGAGCATCTCCTTCCGGACGTAGAGGAGCCCGGTCTCCTTCGGACCCAGGAGCCACTTGTGGCCGCTCGTGGCGTACGCGTCGCAGCCGAGCTCGTGGAGGCTGAAAGGGAGCATCCCGGCCGTCTGGGCCCCGTCCACGAAAAACCAGATCTTCTTCGCGGAGGCGATCTGCGCGATCTGCCGGACCGGCATGACGGTCCCGGTCGTCGTGAGCGCGTGGGGGATACTGATCAGGCGGGTCCGTTTCGTGATGCAGCCCGAGAGCGCGTCGATGTTCGCCTGGTCGGAGACCACGGAGGGTTCGAAGAGCCGCAGCACGATCCCCTCCCGCTTTGCCATGGCCAGCCAGGTGAACGCGTTGGCCACATGTTCCTGCGTCGTCAGTATGACCTCGTCCCCCCTTTTCAGGGGGAGGCCGTTCGCGACGATGTTGATCCCCTCGGTCGTGTTCCGCGTGAATGCGAGCTCCGCCGCGTCGCATCCCAGGAGAGCGCCCGCGTCTTTTTTTATGCCGTTCAGGAGTTCTTCCGAGTGGCCGGTCTCGCATATCTTCTCGAGCTCCTCCATCCTGGCCTTCACCGCGTCGATCACCGCAAAGGGGGAGGCGCCGAGCCCGCCGGTGTTGAGGTACGCCCGCTCGTGCGTCAGCGGAAACTGCGCGCGGACGAATTCCCAGAACTTCTCCCCTTCCATCCCCTCCGGCGCACCCTGCGGCGCGGCGGGGGCAGGCCGGGGAGATCCCGCGCCGGCAAGCGCCAGGGAGGGGAACAGGGCCGCACCGAATGCGGCGGAAGCGGAATAGCGGAGGAACTCGTTTCTTTTCATAGCGTGAACTCCACGTTGAGTGACGAACTCCGGCGCGGGTAGGGGATGCGGATTGCGCCTTCGGAAACCGGGACATCCTTCCCGTTGACGATTGCGCGGGGCTTGCCGCTCCCCCCCCTGCGCACGGCAAGACGGACCACGGAACCGCGGACGGTGTGCGTCGAGTCGAGCGCGTCGATCCTGTCGGGAAGCCGGGGCTTCAGGACGAGCGCGTCGATGCCGGGCCTGAACCCGGCGACGTGGTGCGAGCAGAGATTGATCACCTCGTACCATGTCCACCCCACGACCCCCACCGGGGGCATGGGGGGGGTGATGCTCTGCGCGCACCGCTCGAACCAGGACCCTGAACGCCCCGCCACGCGGTCCAGCCACTCCAGGATCTTCCAGACCCGGGCGTATTCACCCGCGGCCGCGCTCGCGCGGGCCACGAGCATCGAGGCGAGCGGCCACGCCGCCGGCGGGTTGTCCTCTCCCGTGACGTTGTACCGGGGATAGCCACCCGTCTCCCAGCGCTGGTTCCAGATCGTGTCGATGAACCGGAGCGTTTCGCCGGCAAGAGGAGAACCCTGCGGGATCTGCTCGAGAAGTATCGGGAGCATGGTGATCGTATCCGGGTCGAGCATCGGGTGCTCCTCGACCGCGATCGGCGAACCCGGGGGGAGCTTCCGCCTGTCGGGGGGGACCGCCTCCTTCTGCCACTTCCCGTCGCGCCTCCGCCGCTTGATGAGGTGGCCGTCCTCGATGAACCTGAAGACCGGGTCATTCCACATAGTTTCCTGCATCGCGTGTGAGGCCGCGCTCCACCGTTCGGCGGCCGCGCCGTCGCCGGCAAGCCTGGCGAGGTCCGCCCCCTTGAGGAGCCCGAAGGAGACCCAGAACTGGTAGGCGAGCTCGTACCCGTCCTCGATCCCGTGCGTGTCCGACCTCTCCCAGAATTCCCGCTTGTTGTGGACGAGGTGCGTCTTCGGGTCGAGGAAGTACTTTGCCAGCGGGAAATCGCCGCAGAGCCGGATCTTCGGCCAGTACTTCTTCAGGAGCGTTCGGTCCCCCGTCCAGCAGACGTAGTTCCAGAGCGCGAAGAGCATGATCCCGTTCTGGACGATCTCCGTGTATTCGTACCCGAAGAAGCGCCCCGACTCGATCGTCCGCCCGTCCGGGCCGATGGAATCGCGGAGGTTCTTCTCGATCAGCTGCCGCGCCTCGCCGATGAACCCCGAGCGGAGGAGCGACTCGGAGGCCATCGCGTGGTCGCCGAGCCACTCCATGTTGTACATCCAGGTCCCGGCGTCCATCCTCCCCGTCCGGGAGATGACGCTCCTGAGCTCCGTGCGGGAGACATTGTAGAGCCTGTCGAGAACCTCGTTCCCCGTCCGGAACGAGTTCCGCTTCCTCCACTCCGCCGAGGTTTCGCGCCAGAGGTCGGCGAGCCGACGTTTCCCGAGAACTTTTTCGCCCTCTTTTATCGCGTACACGTACACGCTCTCAACGCTCTTTCCCGGCCCGATACGTCCGGCGTCCGTCCTGACGTCGTAACGCCCGAAGACCGTCGCATGCGGGTCGAGCGAAAAGAGGCTCATCGATGCAAGCCCGTCCGCGCGCGCCTTCCGGCTCCCGGCAACCGTCCGTATGTCCGTGAAGAGGCCGAAGTTGGCGTAGAGCGAAAGCGAGAGATTCGCCGCACAGGGAGCAGCCGAGCGGTTCGTGAGCCGCACGCGCCGGAAGAGGAGCGCGCCTTCGCGGGGGACGAAGAACTCCTCCCTCACCGCGCACTCCCCGGCGTTCCAGTCGAGCGCGACAACCGGGACGCCGTCGGGATATTCCCAGCCGATCCCGACGAAGTTCTCCCTTGTGACGGAGTACCCCCTGACGCCGGGGTACATCCCGGCTTTCGATTCCCCCGCATCGGCCCCGGCGCCGATCGTGACGCCGAGCCGGGTGTTTTCCAGCCCGTGCTCGG
>DATJPH010000186.1:0-2720 GCA_035506475.1 Bacteroidota bacterium
CCAGCCGTACGTGTAGCGGGGATACCCCTCGCCGTAGACCCATTCATCGAAGAAGTACCCGAGATCTTTCCCGGCGACCGACTCGCAGACGCTCCGGAACCCTTCGGTGGTCGCGCTCCTGTACCTGAAGCGCGCATCGGCCGCGTAGGCCCTCATGGAACGAAAGAAGAGTGAATCCCCGAGCACGTGGCGGAGCATGTGGAGGACCCAGGCCCCCTTGGCATACACCCTGTTGAAGTTGAAGAGCGCCGCGACGGTCGTTGTGTCCTGCACGTAGAGAGTCCCCGTCGCGTTGAGCGCGTTTGCCATCACGCTCCCGATGTGGGCCCTGTACGCCGCGGGACCGTAGTACCTCTCGAGGAAGACGGACTCGCTGAAGACGGCAAACCCCTCGTTCAGCCAGAGGCTCTGCCAGTTCGCGCAGGTGATCATGTCGCCGAACCACTGGTGCGCGAGCTCGTGCGATAAGGTGTTCTCGACGAAATTGGATGTGGAGGTCATCGTCTGGTGTTCCATCGCCCCCCCCCAGCCGAACTCCGCGTGGCCGTACTTTTCCCTGACGAACGGGTACAGGCCGTACGCGTCCGAGAATATGCGGAGCATCTCTTTTGTCTCCCGGAGCGCGCCTGTGCCGGCGGCGGCGGTTGACGGGAGGAGGTAGTTGATGATCGGCATCGAATCGGCGGCCGTGTACGCGAACCAGTCGTCGATCTCCGTATAATTCGTGACGGCAAGCGACACAAGATACGCCGCGATCGGGTAGCGCTCCGACCAGTGGAACGTGGTCGTCCCGTCCGGGTTCGGCTGCGCCGCGATCAGGATGCCGTTGGACCCCGCCTTCAATCCCGCCGGGACGGTGACGAACATGTCCAGCGAATCCGCCTTGTCGCCGTTGTCGTCCTTGGAGGGCCACCAGTCGCCGGCCCCGTACGGCTCGCTGAGCGTCCAGACCCACGGTGCGCCGTTCTGCGAGGTGGACACGAAGCTGCCGAACCCGCTCCCCGCGGGGGTGCCCCGGTAGTAGGTATCGAGGAGAAACGTCTCGCCCCTCCTGTACGTCCTGTCGAGTTGTACCTGCATTCCCTGGAGGAATTGCGCAAAGGGGCGGGATCCTCCCCCGCCGGTGACGGAATCGACGGTCATGGAACCCGAAAAGTCGAACATCACGCTCGAGAGGCTGTCGGCCGCGCACACGACAAGCGCGGCCACGTCACCTGTGAGGACGCCTGTGGACGGCGTGAGTCTGAGCCGGAGCCTGTAATGCGTCACGTGAATCCCCGGGTCGGCGAATGCCCCCCGGCTCCGGACGGCCTGCGGGGCAAGCGCCGCCTTGAACGCGCACGACCCGGCCGGGGGGAATGCCGACTGTGCCGGGAGCGGGTGCGGGGAGGAAAGGAGGAGGACGGCGGTCAGGAACCGGTTCTTCATGAACCGAAGATAACACTTCACGCGGGAATCGTCAAGCCGGGGATTGCATAGTAGGACTTCCGGACGTATCTTGCACCGGCACCACTATCCCGCGGGCGGACAATGGAACAGAGGACAATTCGGTACGGCATCATCGGGTTCGGGCGCTTCGCCGAACGTGCGATCGCGCCGGCCATTCGCCGGGCCAGGAACTCGGCGGTTGTGGCCCTGCAGAAACGTTCCGCGGAGGAGGCCCGGAAGAAGGCCGACGAGTGTTCGATCCCCCTTTCATTCAGCACGCCCGACGAGCTCCTGCGTCACCCCGACATCGATGCCGTATTCATCGTCTCGGCCAACGCCGCCCACTGTCCCGAAACCCTTGCGGCGGCAAGAGCCGGGAAACACGTGATCGTCGAGAAGCCGATGGCGCTCAATGTCCGCGAAGCGGAGCTCATGATCGATGCATGCGAGGAGCACGGCGTGAAGCTGATGGTCGGCCACATGGTCCGGCTCTCCCCGGTCGTGCGCAGGGTGCGGGAGCTGATCCTGGCCGGGCGTATCGGGAGCGTGAAAGCGGCCAGGGCGGAGTTTGTCTACGATGCGAGGATAAGCCACAGGAAGTGGCTCATCGATCGTCCCGTGGCGGGGGGAGGGCCGGTCTATGACGTGGGGGTGCACTGCATCGACACGCTCCGGTATCTCCTCGGGGGAGAGCCCCTGGGGGTCACCGGGACCCTCTGGCCGGTGCCGACGGCGGCCTCCACCGAGGAATCGGCGATCCTCGCACTGCAGTTTCCCGGCGGCGTCATCGCATCGGTCTTTTGCTCGTACACCGCGCCGTTCCGCCGTGTGATGCTCGAGGTGATCGGCACTGAAGGAGTGATCACGGTGCCGGACTTCACATCGAGCGATACTCTCGGGCGCCTGACGCTGACCCGAGGGAAGGCGGACAGGCCTGCGGAAGCCTTTCCGGAGGAGATCCCGGTCCCGAATCTCTATGTGGAAGAAAGCACAATGTTCACCGACTGGATCCTCGGCGGTCCTGAGCCTGAGATCAACGGTCCGAACGGCCTCTTGAACCAGAAGGTCCTTGACAGCGCACTCACACTCTAGAAGGAGCATTGCATGAAAAAAATCATGCTGGGCGGCCTTGTGGGCGGTATCCTGATGTTCATATGGAGCGCGGCGGCGTGGATGGTACTGCCGATCCACACCTCCAATATCCGGACGATGGCCAACGAGGATTCCGTTATCGCGGCAATGAAGACGGGGATGGACAGGAACTCCGTGTACATGTTCCCGGCGAAGCCGGT
>DATJPH010000187.1:0-2304 GCA_035506475.1 Bacteroidota bacterium
GCGGCCGACCATCAGGCGGATCATTGCCTCACGGCTGATCTCCGCCTTTTCCAGTGAGCCCGAGACCTTGCCGTCACGGAGCACGACGACCCGATCGGCGACCTCCGTGACCTCTCCCAGGCGGTGGGAGATGTAGATGCAGCTCATCCCGTGGGATCTCAGGTCACGGATGACCTGGAAGAGCGTCCTGGTCTCGTGCTCGGAGAGACTGCTCGTCGGCTCGTCGAACATGATGATCTTCGCGTCGATAGAAAGCGCCTTGGAGATCTCCACGAGCTGCTGCGAGCCGATGGGCAACTCCTTCAGCACGGTCGCGGCGGGGACGTTCAGGCCCACCTTTTCGAGGACCTTCTCCGCGTCCCGGTTGAGCTTCTTCTCGTCGAGCAGCCGCATGCCCTTCCGTCTCGGCTCCCGGCCCAGGAAGACGTTCCCGGCAACCGTCAGGTTGTCACAGAGGTTGAGCTCCTGGTGCACCAGGGCGATCCCCAGCGCCGTGGCCTTTTCCACCGAGTCGATCGTCACGACCCTGCCGTCCAGCTTGACCTCCCCGTGATCGGGGAAATAGACGCCGGCGAGGATCTTCATCAGCGTGCTCTTGCCCGCCCCGTTCTCCCCGACGACGGCCAGCACTTCCCCGCGCCGCAGCTGGACGCTCACGTCGTCCAGGGCGCGGACCCCCGGGAAGGTCTTGGAGATGCCCTTGACCTCGAGGATGTGCCCGTCTTTCGCTACCGGCGCCGACGGGGCTCCTTTTTCTTTTCCTGTCTCTTCGACATCGTGCACTGTGGGCCTGCCTGGAATCATAGGATCTTGAAAGAGGGGAACCGGCCGGTGTGCCGGCCGGTTCCCCGTCAGACAATCATACGTTCACTTCAAGCGTCCGAAAGCGGACCTGCTGCCTACTGGGCGGCGGTCGCCTTCAGGTACGCGTCGCCGGTGGCCAACTGCTGCTTGTAGGCCGCCCACGCCTTGTCGATGTTCTTCGAGGTGATCTCGAGGGCCGGCACGTCCACGAGCTTGTCCGCCGGGACATTGGTAGCTTTGCCGCGGGCGGCATTCGCAAGGATCGTGATGGCCTGCACGCAGTACTGGAAGGGGTCCTGGCCGAACGCCGCGTAGGCATTCCCGTCCTTGACCGCCTGGAGGAGCTCCGGCTCCATGTCGAAGCCCATCATCTTCATCTTCTTGAAGAGCTTCGCATCGGAGAGCGCGCTGAGGATGGCGGGGGAGCTGTAGCTCCACATGCCGACCATGAGCTTCATCTGGGGGTACTTCAGGATGGTGTCTTCCGCGTTGGACTTCGCCTTGGACTGGTCGCCGCCGTCGGTCCGGGTGTCAAGCAGCGTCCACTTGCCGCCGCCCAGGGCGATGTTGGGGTCGTTCGGGGTCATCTCGCCGGGGTACTGGGCCGCGTAGGGCTTGCCGTTGAGCTCGTCGATGATGCCCTGGCGGCGCTCGATGGCGTTCTGCGCATCCATGCGGCCGACGATGATGGCGAAGCCGCCGCCGTTGGGGAGGACCTTCTGGACGGCCTTGCCGGCCATGCGGCCGGTGGCGTAGTTGCTCATGCCGACGTAGGCCAGGCGGTTGCTGTTCGGCGCGTCGCTGTCGAACATGACCATCGGGACCTTCTGCATGACGTCGTTCAGGAACGGAGTCGCGTTGTCGGGGTCGACGACGCTGATGGCAATGCCGTCAACGCCGCGGGCGACTTCCGCTTCGATCATCTGCTTCTGCTCCTGGGCGGTGCCGTTCGCCGGCTCCAGGAAGTCGATGCTGATGTTCAAGTTCTTCTCCAGCCCCTTCACCGCCGCCGCGGAGTAGGTCCAGAAGTTGTACGGCCCGTTGGTGATGTAGGCGATGCGCAACTTCTTGTCAGCAGCGCCCACCATGACTGCACTGAAAATCAGAAGTGCAGCAATCAGTACGACTACGACTCTCTTCATGTGCGTCTCCTTTCGAGGCATCTTGTTTGAAGTCGCAGACACAACGTGCGTGACTTCGCTGTTATCATTATGCTGTGCGGTGATGTTGTCAAGATCTTTCTGGCTTCCCGCGCTCAACGCGCGTTTGCGTAAACGAGGAAGCGGGCAGGGGGCGGACCCTCCCCACCGTTGCTGCACATCGACGCCGACGACCGGCTCGTTGTCGCGACCTGCCGGTCCATAAAAGATACAACTTGTTCTACCGTGTTTCGATCTGCCCGGCGTTGCGGGACGACCCTTGACATAACGCGTAGAATAGAAACAGTTCGCACGCCTGCCCCTGTTGGCTCTCCCGCAGCCGGTTGTGCCACCGTCCAAC
>DATJPH010000188.1:0-2283 GCA_035506475.1 Bacteroidota bacterium
GCCGATGGCGTATCCGGCGTAGGGGGGGAGCGCAGAGAACCCCTGTGAGAGGAGCCTCGCCATCCCCGACCAGAGCACCGCCGCAGGCGCGGGGAGCGCTTCCGATCCGAGTCCGTATGCGGCCACGAGGGCGTTAAACACCGGAACGGCGACAAGAGTCCCGACAAGTACGCCGAGCGACTGCGCGATCACCTGTTTCCACGGCGTTGAGCCCAGCAGGTAACCCGCCTTGAGATCCTGCATCATGTCGACGGCGGTGTTCGCGGCGCCGGCGGTAACCCCGGCGGTCAGGAGGTTTGCAGTCACCTGTCCGGGAGCGGCCGCGCCGAAGACGATCTGCGTCGTGTGTCCCATCGTGCCGACGGGACTCACATCGGTTTCTCCGTACGCACGGACGGCGACGGCAGCGAGGAAGAACGACAGGATGATCGCAACGACTCCCATCCAGAGTGCGATTCCCAGAAGGACCTGCATCAGGAGGACAGTCGCAATCGCCGTGATCCCGGTTGCCCACGCCCAGGCGGCGAGAGGGACTTCGCCCCCCGCTCCCGCAGTCATCCCGGCTTTTCTCATCGACCTCAGTGTTTCCCCGATCGTCTTTCCCTTGAAGAGAAAAGACATGAAGCCGGCCGAAACCATGAGCGGAATGGCCAGCCACATCGTCCAGTGCGACACCTCCCGCATTCCGGCGCCCTGGATGATGCCGGTGTGAACAAGCATCGGGCCGAGGAGCACCCAGCCGACAAGGCCGCCGAGGATCAGGCTGATGCCGATGCGCAGGCCGACGAGCATGCCTGCGCCGAGGAGCATCGGGCTCCACGACACACCGATCGCAAGCCGCGACGCCGCAATCCCCCCGATCTTGAACGGCGCCATGCTGAACTCCGGCAGCAAGCTCGGGATGCCGTCCCGTATCCACGTCAGCAGCGCCGCAAAGCCGCCCGCGACGCCCAGCGTCCGGGCCTGCCCGGCGGCTGACTCATCGCGCGCGTGCATCGCCCGTATCGTGGCCGCACAGGCGGTCCCCGTCGGAAAAGGGAGTGCGTCCATGACGACGAACTGCTTCCTGAGCGGAACTGCGAAAAGGACGCCGAGTATGCTGACCAGGAAGAGCCAGAGCATTGTCTGGAAGGGGCTGAGCGGATTTCCCAGCATGATGAGCGCGGGAATCACGCTCACCATGATACCGAGGCTGGCGCTCCCGGTCGCCACGGTCTGCCCGATGACATTCTCCGGTATCGTCAGTCTGCCTCCCATGGCCCTCACGAGGGCAAAGCAGAGTATTGCGGAGAGGATCGCCCCTCCTTCGGTGAATGCGATCTTAAGTCCCATGTACATGTTGACGGCCGCGACAAGCGCGCCGATGAGCCCCCCCGCGCAGAGCGCCCGGAGGCTCAGTTCGCTCGCCGGAACGGGGCTGACACCGGTCGTGACTGGTTCCGTTGCCGGCTCATGGACCAATTCCGCAGTTGTCATCGTTCCTCCGTCTGGTGTGGCGAGGAGATCTGGAGCGCCCGGTCGAGATCTCCCATTGCTCCCAGCTTCTGGAACACGTCTATTGCCCGGCGGAGATACTCTCCCCCCTCCCGGGTGTGACCGGCGGCCTCCATCAACCTGCCGATCTCCATTGATGTCCGGGCCGCCTCGTGTTCGAATTTTCCATCCGAAAAAAGGGCCAGGCTTCGGATGAGGTAGCGGAGTGCTTCGTCATATTCGGTCTCCGGTTGCGTGCCGCCGGGGTGTTCGCTCCACTTCATGCCCTGTATGACCCCCACGCTCCGGTTGGCGATTCCCTCGAACCACGTCTGACCGAGGTCCGCCGCCATCGAGAGCGCCTTCCTGGCAATATCGAGGCCTGCGTCAACCTCTCCTCCCCGGGCGGTCGCGAGCGCGAGCCACGACGTCGTGGCTGAGAGAAGCGTCTTCATGCCGAGCGCTTCCTGCATGCTGACGCTCGTGCTGAGTTCATTCTTCGACGCGCCGTATTCGCCGAGGTCAAGGTGGAGGAACCCGATGTTTCCATGTGACATTGCCACGCCGGGACGGTCCCCGATTTCCTCGCGCAGGGCTAGGGCGGTCTTCTGGAGATCCAGCCCCTCCCGGTACCTTCCCTGGTCCTGGTAGATCGTCCCCAGGTTGTTGCACGTTCCCGCAATTCCCTCCCTGTACCCGATCTCCTTCATGATGTCGAGACTCTTCCTGAAGAGCGACGCGGCGCCCCCGTAGTCTCCCTGCGCGCAGAGTATATTGGCCAGGTTGTTGTACGTGATGGCGATCCCCTTC
>DATJPH010000189.1:0-3676 GCA_035506475.1 Bacteroidota bacterium
AAGCAGAACGAGAAGCTCCACTGGCGGGGGAACCTGGCGCTCTCGCCGTTTCGCTCCGCGGGGTTGATCGAGCTCTCCGGCGTCCGCGTCCGCACGCTGACAGATTTCATGGGGGACAGGCTCCGGTTCAGCGCGGCATCCGGGACGTTCTCGGCGAGGGCGGACTATGCCTTTGACGACGCTCCCGCCGCTCCGACGTTCGCCCTCCGCTCCGGGCGCATCGATGTTACCGATCTCGTCCTTGTGTCGCCGTCCGACTCACTCCCCCCGGTAACCGTCTCTGAACTTCACGCCGGGGGGATATCGCTCGATGAGCCGCGCGGTACCGTCACGATCGACGAGGTGCGGGCCCGGGGCGGATCCCTCCGCACGGCCTATCTGGCGGACGGGACACTCACGATTCAACAGGTGCTCACGCCGGTGATGCGCCCGGCCGACAGTACGGGCGGCTCCCTGCAGGTCACGCTTAAGAAGCTCACAACGAAGGATTTTTCGTTCTTCTTCACCGACAGGACCGCGACGCCCGACGCCGGGGTGAGCCTGAC
Source organism: Bacteroidota bacterium (assembly GCA_035506475.1). Lineage (GTDB taxonomy): Bacteria > Bacteroidota > Ignavibacteria > UBA10030 > UBA6906 > Fen-1273. Next base: position 546 of record DATJPH010000189.1, read on the forward strand.
GGGAATCGACCTCGATCTCTCCGGCCTCGTGTACGGCGCCCCCGGCACTGCGAAGCTCTCTGCGACCGCCGTGCTCAACGGAGACGGCACCCTCCGGGCAGACGGGGATCTCAGTCTCCAGCCCCGCAGGTGCTCGCTCAATCTCACTATTGCGGGTTCACCTCTCGCCGCGCTTGAACCCTACGTTGCGCGTCACAGCCGGGCCAGGATCCGCGGCGGGACATACGGGCTCAGGGGGAAGTTCCTGTATGCGGCAGGCCCGCGGGGTTCCGACATCCGGTTCCGCGGGGATTTGACGTCCGACCGCGGCCGGATCGGCGATCCGGTCCTCCGCGAGGACCTCATCCGGTGGGACCGTCTCCAGATCCGGGGTGTGGATTACCGCACATTTCCCCCCTCGACGGCAATCACGGAAATCGTTGCCACGCGCCCCTATGCACGGGTCATTGTCGCCGCCGACAGGACGCTGAATCTCCAGCACCTCAAGGCTGTTGACTCAGACTCGTCGAAATCGGATTCGACACGACCGCCCCTGGCCCCGGCAAAAGCAAGGGGGGATAGTGCGGGAGCGTCATTGACGACGATCGGCGGCATCCGGTTCGTCGACGGGTCGATGAACTTCGCCGACTTCTCGCTGAGCCCGAACTTCTCGACGGGGATCCAGAAGCTCGAGGGTTCCATCACGCAGCTCTCTTCGAAGCAGCTCGCGCGTGCTGACGTCGACCTTGCCGGAAGCGTGGACGGCTACGCCCCCGTCACGATCCGGGGTCAGATCAACCCCTTGAGCGAGGTGGCATATACGGATATCGTGATGGCGTTCAACGGGATCGAGCTGACGACCTTCACCCCGTATTTCAGCAAGTTCGCCGGATACAAGATCGAGCGGGGGAAGCTCACGATGAACCTCCGCTACAGGCTGAACGCAAGCCACCTTGACGCGGACAACAAGATCGTCCTCAACCAGCTCACGCTCGGGGAGAAAGTGGAGAGCCCCGACGCGACGTCGCTCCCCGTCAAGCTCGCCGTCGCGCTCCTGAAGGACTCCCACGGGATCATTGACGTCGACATCCCTGTCAGCGGGAGCCTCGACGATCCCGAGTTCAGCGTCTTCCCCATCATACTCAAAGTGCTGATGAACCTCCTCTGGAAGATGGTGACCGCGCCGTTCGCGCTCCTGGGATCGCTTATCGGCGGAGGGGGGAATGATCTGCAGTTTGTGGCCTACAGACCCGGCGTGTACACGCTCGGCCCCGACCAGTACGCGAATCTTGAGACTGTCGCCAGGGGGCTCGCAATGCGCCCCGCGCTCCAGATCGAGATTCGCGGCGCGTCCAGTCCACTCGAAGACAGGAGGGCCCTGGCCGAGGCTGCCGTCGATGCGCGGATCAGCCCCGGAGGGGCCGGCCCCCTGAGGCGCGCCGGGGAGAAGCGCATCCTCGAACTGTACAGGGAGAGGTTCAAAGAGGATCCGGAGAAACTCCTGGATCCCTCGCCGTCCGATGCGAACGGCCGTGATTCGGTCCTCGTCGTGCGGGCCCGTGAACGGCTTGTGGATTCGGTACAGGTTTCGGAAAGCGACCTCCGGTCCCTGGCGCAGCGCCGCGCGGCGGGAATCCGGGCCTACCTCTCCGGTGCGGGGACGGTCGACCCGGCGAGGATCTTTTTGCAGGAAGTCGACACAGGCGCGAAGCCGGTCGACGGTCTGATCCGGGCGACGATGACGCTCACCGCGCAATAATCGGCAGGCGGGGGCCCTTCAGTCGAGCTTCTTGTGGAACCTCAGTATGCTTCCAGTCAGCACTCCTGCGCCCATGACAAGGAGGAGCACCGCCTGGAGCCAGAGGTTCGGGAGGCCGTCCCCCTTGAGCATCAGCGAGCGGACGATGTAGAGGAAGTGCCTCATCGGGATCCCCCACGAGATCGCCTGCAGGATCCTCGGCATGTTGTCGACCGGAAAGATGTAGCCGGAGAGGTACATCATCGGCTGGAGGATGAAGAACTGGCCGACCATCATCGCCTGCTGCTGCGTCCGGGATATCGTCGAAAGGAAGAGCCCCAGCCCGAGCGACGTCAGGAGGAACAACCCTGAAAGGCCGATCAGAAGCGGGACGCTCCCCCTGATGGGAATCCCGAACCCGAAGACCATGACGATGACGACGACGGTCGCGTTCGCCGCCGAGATGGCGGTGAACGGGACGATCTTTCCGATCATGAGCTCCGTTGGTGTGATCGGGGTGACCATGAGCTGTTCGAGCGTGCCGATCTCCTTCTCCCGCACGATTGCCAGCGACGTCAGGTTCATCGTCCCGGCGAGCAGTATCATCACGAGCACTCCCGGCACCATGTAGTTGCGCGCCTTGAGCTCGGGATTGTACCAGGCCCGCACCTCCGTCGAGATCCCCCCCGGCGGCTCCCGCGAGCCGACCACCTCGGCGAGTATCCCGGAGGAATACTGCAGGAGTATCTGGTTGAGGTAGCCGATCGCGATCGCCGTCGTACTCCCCTCGCTCCCGTCCACAAGCACCTGCACCTTCGCCTGCTGCCTCCCCACGATCCTGTCGCCGAACCTGTGCGGGATCACGATGACCATCGTCACCTTGCCGTCGTCGAGCAGCGGCTGAACGTCGTTGTAGTTGTCGGTCGCATAATCGACGGTGAAGTAGCCCGACGTGACGAGCTTCTCGGTGAGCGCCCGGCTCTCCGCGCTCTTGTCCTGGTCGCACACGGCGATCCCGATGTCCTTGATCTCGACGGACACCGCGTAGCCCATCAGGGCGAGCTGCACGACGGGGGCCAGCAGGATGATGGGCAGGAGCTTCCTGTCCCGGGAGAGCTGCGTGAACTCTTTCTTGAGAAGGGCGACGATCCGTTGAATGTTCATCGCTTCAGTCTATCGTTTTCTTGAAGCGCCGCACGCTCAGGAAGAGCATGATCAGCGTGAATATCATGAGGTAGACGACCTGGGGCCACCATGCGCCGAGCCCCACCCCCTTCAGGATGATGCCGCGGAGTATGACGAGGTAGAACTTCGCGGGCGTCATGTTGGAAATGATCTGCAGCCACCACGGCATGCTCCGGATCGGGAACATGAATCCCGAGAACATCATCGTCGGGAGCGTCGCAAGCAGTGC
>DATJPH010000190.1:0-4369 GCA_035506475.1 Bacteroidota bacterium
CTCGCAGGCGCGAGCTGGGCAAAATCCCCTTCGCTCTCGTACCGCTCGAGCTTGAACGTCAGGTCGGCGATCGTCTTCCATGCCCGCTGGATTTCCGGGAGCGCGCGCTGGATGATCCCCTTGACGATGCTCTGCTCGATCTTGGTGATCAGGCGCGCCTCTTTTGTCCCGTCGGCCACGCCGCCCATCAGGTGCTCGACCATCGCAAGGATGAGCTGCGGGCTCACTTCGAGCGCCGCGAGCGCGTCGGATTCCATGATGCGGAAGACGTAGAGACAGGAGGGACTCGCGATCGAAAGGACAAACTCGGAGTAGAACAGCTGATCGACCGAGAGGACGTTCACGGTCACCGTCGTCTGCATCCGCGACACCAGGTATGAGCCGAACGCCTCGCCGAAATTGTCGTGCACGGCCTGGAATGTCCTCAGCTGGTTCTTGGAGAGGCGGTGCGGAAGCCGGAAATCAAACGTGACCGCTTCTTTCGCGGGCGTCTCGGATTCCGCGGGAGCCGGCTCGGACGGCGAAGCGCCGGAAGACATCCCAGAGAGGAGGTTATCGATTTCCTGTTGCGAAAGGATCTCTGGCACGGTCCGCTCTTACTGGATAATGAACTTGCTGAAATAGACGTTTGTCAGCGTCCCCGCCGGCAGCATCTCGCCGACTTTCTGGAATATCTCCTTCCGGAGGGCTTCCCTCTGATCGGGCCTCACAAGCTCGTCGAGACCCTTGCTCGTCAGGACCGTGTTGAGCACGTCGCGGACCTGGACTTCCTTCTTCTCGAGATCCTTCTCCCGCTCGGCGCCGTTGATTTCGAAACCGACCGTCGTCAGAAGGAACCGGGTCCCGTTGGTTCCCGCCGGGTTCACGATGACGTCCTTCACGACGAATATGCTCTTTGCCGCTTCCGCCGATTCCTTCGTCTCCGCGGCCTTCGCCGGCTCGGCCGGGGCGGCGCCTGCGGGGGGGGCGACGAATTTCACGACGAGGAAGTAGACCACGGCAAGCTGGACGAGGAACACAGGTACGCCGATGATGGCGAGCTTCATCGGCGTGACGCCCGCAGGTGCGGGAGCCGGTGCTGCCGGGGCTGTCTTGGATTGTTCGGGGGGTTGTGTCTCTTTAGCCATTGCCTCACCTGAGTTTACATGGCCGGGAAGAGGTCAAACCGCGTGCCATGGCTCTGACTCAGGCGTGAGGTGCTTTACATCGTAAATACGGACGCAACAGGCGATTCTGATGCGTGAAGGGCAAAAACCGGGGTATGCTGGTGGCTAATATCGGCCAACTGATGACAGACAGGAGCGCCGCTTGAGCCTCATTTTCGCGCGCGCGTCTCCGGCCGGCACCGCCTCCGGTACCGGACGACCCTCTCTATCACCTCTTCCACGGACTCCTTCACGATCAGCTTCTTGCCGCTCGTCGTCGTAATCATCGTGTCGGGAGTCGATTCGACAAACTCGATCAGCTCGGCATTGACGACGATCTTCTGGTCCTGGAGCTTCGTCAGTTCGATCATAGTGAGCCTATGTGTGTGGGTTGCTTCGCTGCGCTCGCAACGACGGAAAACGTGGGTTGCTTCGCTGCGCTCGCAACGACTGAAAACGTGGGTTGCTTCGCTGCGCCCGCAACGACTGAGAACGTGGATTGCTTCGGGGGCGGCGCCTTCGGCGCCACCCCCTCGCAATGACTACTTACCGTTTCAGCGCGACGACCTCGTCGAGGAACTGATCGCTCACGGTGATCACACGCGCGCTGGCCTGGAAGCCGCGCTGCGCCGTGATCATCTTCGTGAACTCGTCGGCCAGATCGACGTTGGATTGCTCAAGAACGCCCGTCTGGATCGTCGAGGTCGTCCCCGCCGCGACTTCCGTGGCCGCGCCGGAGTTCCCCGAGACGTCATATTCGTTCCCTCCCACGCGCGTCAGGCCGGCGGGGTTGTTGAACTCCGCGAGCATGACCTGCGCAAGCGTCAGCGTCTGGTTGTTCGAGAATGTCCCCGTGATCGTCCCGTCGGAATTCACCGACACGTTCAGGAGCGTGCCCGCCGCCCAGCCGTCCTGCGAGAGGGGGCTGACCGTGGAGGCGCCGTTGCCCGCGGTCTGCGTGATCCCGCTGTTGTTCCCGGGTGCGGCAGCCGTCGGGATGCCCGCATTGAGTACAACGCTCATCGGCGCCGCGCCGTTCGTGGGGGTGATCGTCACAGGGCTCCCCGTGAACGTATTGAGTGTACCGTCCGTGTTGAACGTGATCGTCCCGGCGGATGCTGTCGTCCCCCCCGTGACCGACGCGGCCCATGTCCATGAGTTCGACCCGAGTGCGCCGTGGGTGAACGTGATCGTCAGCTGATGCTGCGCGCCGAGCGAATCATAGACCGGCTGCGACGTCTGGACGGTCCCCCCGGCGGGGGTGTTGAGATCGAGGTTCCCCGCGAAGCTGGCGGTCGTCGTGGCCTTGGCGGGGGATGTCAGGTCCTTCCGTATCACGACGTCCTGGATCGGGGCCCCTGCCGCGATGTTCCCGTTGGCGTCGGCAAGCCTTCCCTGGATGATGCCGCCCGTCGACTTGTTGGAGAAGTAGCCGTTCGTGTCGATGTCAAAATTGCCGTCGCGGGTGTAGAGCGTCTTGCCGCCCTGGTTGACGATGAAGAACCCCGACCCCTGGATCGCCATGTCGCGGACCATCCCGGTCGACTGGAAGCTTCCCTGCGACGTGTCCATGTCGATGGAGCCGATGGACATGCCCAGACCGACCTGCATCGGGTTCCGCCCGCCGAGAGACGCCGTGGGCTGCGAGGCATCCTGGAGCGTCTGGGAGAACATGTCGGTGAACGTCGCGCGCCCCTTCTTGAACCCGATCGTGTTGACGTTCGCGATGTTGTTGCCGATCACGTCCATCATGATCTGGTGGTTCTTGAGCCCGGAAACGCCTGCGAAGAGTGACGTGAGGAATGCCATGGTACTACCCTCCTTGAGTGTATGGTGAATTTGTGGTCAGGCGTCTGTCGGTCGGCCTGACCGGAGGGGCCTCCTCCCCTCCTGCGCCGGAGCGCAGCAGGGAGAGGGCCAGCCCGCCGTTGTTTATGATGAATCTACCCTGCTATGACTGCACTATCGATGTTCGTGAAAACGTTGTCTTTGACCTGCTCCGCATCCATCGCGGTGACGACCGTCCGGTTCCGGACGCTGACGATGAACGCCATGTCGCGGAGCAGGACGAGCGAATCCTGCGACCCCTTCTCCCCCGCCTTCGCCACCGCGCGGCCGATCGTGGAGAGATCATCCCCCGAGAGCTGTATGTTGCGCGAGGCGAGACGGTCCTGGGCGTGTTTCGAGAACTTCAGGTCCTTCAGCTCTTTCTGAAGGATGCTCTCAAATGCCCCGTCCTGCGGCACGCCGACCGGCGCCCGCTCCTTCAGCCCGTCGACGCCCCTGGCCGGGATGAACGGGACCTGCACGCCGTTGATGATCGTGTCAGCCATGGCGCTACCCTTGAGAGACTTCGAGTATGTCCGAGAGATTGATTTCCTGGCCGTCGACGACGAACACCGTGCCGGTGGACTTGAACCTCACGCCGGAGACGATGCCGTAGAAATACGGCGAGGCGGTGATTGACGCCCCCTTTGCATCCGTGGCCGTGACCTTGATTGTGTAGGTCCCCGCCGCAGCCTGCGTACCGTCGTCGGCGAGCCCGTCCCACTGCACATCGACGTCCCCGGCGGCGACCCCCGTCCCGGTGATCGTGCGGACGACGTTCCCCCGGGCATCAAGGACCTGCACCTGCGCCGACGCGGCGGCGGAGGGGAGCGTGTACCCCGTCTTCATCGAGCCGGTCCCCGCATAGTTGAACGTCGACCCGGTGGCACGGACCTCCTTGCCGATCACGGTTGTCGAAAGCGCGTTGCTGATGGACTGGTTCAGGAGCTGGCTCGAGCTGATGCTCGTCTGGAGCGTCGAGTTGATGTTGGCAAGCTGCTCCACGGAGGTGAACTGCGCAAGCTGCGAGGCAAACTGGGTCCCGTCCATCGGGTTGAGCGGATCCTGGTTCTGGAGCTGCGACACAAGGAGCTTCAGGAAGTCGTCCTTCCCGAGCACACCCTGCGACGACGTGGACGCGGGAAACTGCGTCGGTCCGATATTCGATACCTGCGTTGACATGCCTCTCACCCCCTACATGATAAGTTCGATTGTGTTGTATCCCATATCCTTCCCCCCCTGGAACCCTGCCGCGTCCTCCACGGAGAGCGAGCGCCTCTGGCCGCCCCTGCGTCCGGCCCTCTCCCCTGTCGCGCCCGACCCGTCCCTCTGGAGCGAGCTCTCGGGGAGCATGACATCAATTCTCTGGACTTCGACCCCGTGTTCCTGGAGCGCCT
>DATJPH010000191.1:0-12562 GCA_035506475.1 Bacteroidota bacterium
CCTCCGCGCGTCCCAAAGCGCATCTGCGTCTGCCCCTTGATCCGGGCACCGCCGGGGGGGAGCTTGGGGCGTTTGTCTTCGGGGGTCGTCAGGTAATTAATCCATTCGATCATCTCTTCGACCGGCCTGGCCTTCCGCAAAAATCCCTCATAGCGCGGATCCTTCACGGCGTCGAGCGTGTGCTGATCGTCGTACGCGGAGACAAACAGAAACGGGGTCTTTTCGAATTCCGGGGTCGCCCGCACCTCGCGGTGGAACTTGATCCCGTCCATGATCGGCATGTAGATATCCGAGATCACCATATCCACTTTCGATTCCTTCATCTTCGTCATCCCCTCTTCGCCGTTCTCCGCAAGGAGAACGTCCCACCCCTCCGACATCAGGACGCTCCGCATAATGAGCCGGTATTCAGGCTCGTCATCGACTACAAGTATCGTCATATCGCTGACCCCTTCGCGCAACTCTGGACCGGGCGTTTCCTTCAGGAAACATTATACAAAGTGCACAAACCGCGGCCGATAGTCAAACACCTTTGCCTGCCCCTCATGTGAAGATTATCACATTCTGAACTCAAGTACTATGAGTCAAGTCACAAGGATGAACAGGGGACAAACGACCCCGAAACAGCCGGTTCAGTGCTTCCCGCAGCAGGATTTCCCACCCTTCACAGCGGCAGAATCGGAAGAACAGCAGGACATCTTCCCGTCGGTCTTCGACTTCATCTTCATGCAGCATTCGGATTTCTTCACGGCCTGCGCCGGCGGCTTTTTCGCGTCATCCTTCACCTGCGCTGCAAGTGCAACCCCCGCCGCGACGAGAGCGAGGATGACGGTAATGACCCTGAGATGTTTCATACGCTGTGCTGTCCTTTGCTCTTTGTCAATCGTTGAGACATCCGGAAATCGTACGAAGCAGAATACGATAGAAAGATGAAATAAGCAATGACCTACACCTCACTCCTGTGCATGTGCGAGACCTTCAGCGCCCCTTTCCTGAGTGCCCGGCGTTTCATATACGCAAAGAGTACCGGCGTGACCACAAGGACGTGAATCGTGGAGGTGACGAGGCCGCCGATCATCGGGGCAACGAGCGGCTTCATGACATCGGCCCCGACCCCGCTGCTCCACATGATCGGGACCAGAGCGATCATCGCCGTCCCCACCGTCATCACCTTCGGCCTCAGGCGGAGCACCGAGCCTTCCACCGTGGCCTCCGTGATGTCCTCCTCCGTCACCGGGCCCCGCTCTCCCCGCTCGTACGCGCGGAGCCGCCTGTCGAGCGACTCGTGCAGGTAGATCACCATGACGACGCCGGTCTCCACCGCGAGCCCGTACAGCGCGATGAACCCCACCCAGACGGCAACCGAGAGATTGAATCCCAGGATGTAGACGAAATAGACCCCGCCGACGAGCGCAAACGGGACGGAGAGCATGACGACAAACGCCTCGATGAAATCCTTCGTGACAGCATAGAGCATGATGTAGATGACGAAAAACACAAGGGGCATCAGGAGCTCCATCCTCTGTTTCGCACGCACCTGGTTCTCCCACCGGCCGCTCCACTGGAGCGTGTATCCCTGCGGAAGGCGGAGCTCCCTGGAAAGCGTCTCGCGGGCTTCGCCCACGAAGCTCCCCATGTCCCGCCCCCGGACGTTGAGGAGGACCACCGAGCGGAGCTGCCCGTTCTCGCTCCCGATCATCGGCGGACCGGGTTCAAGTGTGATCCGGGCAAGCGCAGAAAGGGGGAGATAGGCGCGCGGCGGAAACGGCGATTGCCCGTCACCCCCGGGAGGAGGAGGCGCCGCAGGGCCGGACCCCATTTCCCCTCCCGCCATCGTCGCGGCGGATGAGCCGGCGGTCATGGCGGCAGCGGCCGGGGAACTCTCAGCGGCAGAATTCACGGGAACCGGGAGCGATCGGACGGCATCAAGCGTATTCCGTGCGTCCCGTTGGTAGCGGACCCTGATCGGGAACCTCTCCCTCCCTTCGATCACCGTACCGATATTCTCCCCCCCGAGCGCCGTTTCAATCACGTCCTGGACGTCGCCGACGGACACGCCGTACCGTCCGACCGCGGTGCGGTCGACCGCGATATCGAGGAACATCCCCCCCTGGGACCTTTCGGCGTACAGGTCGGCCGCGCCGGGGATCGTGCGGAGGATTTCCTCCGCCCTGATCGCGAGCGCCTCCAGCGTGTCGAGGTCCCTTCCGAACACCTTCACGCCAAGGTCAGTCCGGATCCCGGTCGAGAGCATGTTGATCCTGTTGATAATCGGCTGGGTCCACCCGTTCCGAACGCCGGGGATCTGGAGCTTCCGGTCCAGCTCCGCAACGATGTCGTCTTTGGTCACCCCCGGGCGCCACATCTCCTTCGGCTTGAGAACGATGATCGTCTCGATCATGCTCAAGGGGGCGGGATCCGTCGAGGTCTCGGCCCTCCCCGCCTTCCCGAGCACGGTCTCCACCTCGGGCACCGTGCGGATTGCCGCATCCTGGACGGCCAGGATTCTGTTGACCTCCGTGATGGACGCTGAAGGGAGCGTCACGGGCATGAACAGGAGGCTCCCCTCGTCGAGCGGGGGCATGAACTCGGACCCCATGAGAACGAGGAGCGGGACGGCGGCAAGAAGCGCAATCAGGTTGATGCCCAGGGCCGTCTTCCTGTACCTGAGCGCCAGGCGGATCACCGGCGCGTACATCTCCCCGAGAATCCTCGTCACGGGGTTCCCCTTCTCCGTGCGGAACTTCCCGCGCGTCAGGAGAGTCATCAGCACAGGGACGAGCGTGACGGCGATGATCGCCGAGCCTGCAAGGACGAACGTTTTCGTGAAGGCCAGCGGCCGGAAGAGCTTCCCCTCCTCCCCCTGGAGGAGGAAGACGGGGAGGAAGGAAACGACCATGATCAGGACGGAGAAGAATATCGCGGGTCCGACCTGCTGCGCCGAGCGGATGGAGATGCCGACATAATCTTCAGTCGTGAGCGATCCCTTCCTTTCCTGCTCGGCGGCGACGTTCCTGTAGGCGTTTTCCACCAGGACGATCGATGCGTCCACGATCACGCCGATCGCCAGCGCGATGCCCCCCAGCGACATGATGTTCGACGTGATCCCGAAGGCCCTCATGAATATGAACGCGATCAGGACGGCAAACGGGATTTCGATGACGACCCGGAGCACGCTCCTGAAATGGAGGAGGAACAGGAGGACGACGAGCGTCACCACCACGGCCGCTTCGATGAGCGCGCGTTCGAGCGTCCCGACAGCCGCTTCGATGAGCGTCGAACGGTCGTAGGCGGTCCGGATCACAACCCCCGGGGGGAGGCCGGCGCTGATCTCCTCGATCCTCCGTTTCACCCTGTCGATGACCTCCTTCGCGTTCTCGCCGTTGCGCATCACCACGATCCCGCCGACGACCTCCCCCTTGCCGTCCTTCTCCAGAGAACCCCGGCGGAGATCTCCGCCGAGCTGAACGCGGGCAACCTGGTTGAGCAGCACGGGGACCCCCTCTGAATTCGTCCCGAGCGGAATATCCTCGACCTCCTTGATCGAGTGGATGTACCCCTCCCCCCGGACAAAGTACTCCGCATCCGACACCTCGAGGATCTTCCCCCCGACGTCGTTGTTCGACCGCATCACCGCGTTGCGGACGTCGGTGAGCGTGAAGCCGAACGACTTCAACTGAAGGGGGTCGACATCGACCTGGTACTGCCGGACGTAGCCGCCGACGGAGGCGACCTCGGCAACTCCGGGCACCCCCTGCAGGTTCAGCTTGACGTACCAGTCCTGTACGCTCCGGAGCGTCCCGAGATCGTACTTCCCCTCGACGGTGTACCAGAACACGTGGCCGACACCCGTGCCGTCCGGGCCGAGCTGCATTTTCGCCCCGGGCGGGAGCGAGGAGGCGACCGAGGAGAGCCGTTCGAGCACACGGCTCCGGGCCCAGTAGAGATCTGTCGATTCATTGAAAATGACATAGATGAACGACATGCCGAACATCGACTCTGCCCGTATGTCACGCACTTCCGGCATCCCCTGGAGGGCGGTCTCCAGGGGGAACGTGACCTGGTCCTCCACGAGCCTGGGGGAGCGACCCATCCACTCGGTGTACACGATCACCTGGTTTTCGGAGAGATCCGGGACGGCGTCAAGAGGGGTCGTCACTATCCCCCAGATGCCGAACCCCAGCACGGCCAGGTAGGCGACGATGACCGCGAACCTGTTCTGCGCCGAGAACGCGATAATCCGCTCTATCATGGGCGCTCCTTTCGGGCAGGAGGCTGGAGCTGGCTCTCGGAATCGATGAGGAACCCGCCGGTCGCTGCGACCATCTCCCCTTCGGCGACGCCGTCGAGGATTTCGGTGACCCCGCCTGAAGTCTGACCCACGCGGACCTCCCGCGGCTCAAAGCGTCCCGGCGACGATTCAACCCAGACCCGGGGCCGGATCCCGGTGAAGAGGAGGGCGGCTGTCGGGATCAGAAGCGCCTCGCGCGGGGCCGTGCTGAGCCTCACGCGGACGTACATGTTCGGCCTGAGCGATCCCCCCCCGTTGGCGATCTCCGCGCGGACACGGAGAGAACGGGTCCCGGCATCCAGGACGGGTTCGATAAGCCCGACACGGCCGTGCAGGAGAACCCCGGGGTACGCGTCGACAGTTATCTCCGCCTCATCCCCTTTCCGGACGGCGGGGATATTCTCCTCCGGGACCGACGCGATCACCCAGACGCGGGAGAGATCCGCGATCTCGAACAGGGTCGTCCCCTCGCCGACGTATTCCCCCTCGACGACCTCCTTGCGGATGACGGTTCCGGAGACGGGGGAGGCGTACATCACCGGGCTCTGCGTATCATGTCCGCGTTCAAGCCGGTCGATCGCCGGCTCCGTCAGTCCGAACCGTTCGACGAGCCGCCTACGCGAAAGCCCGACAAGAAGGGACCGGGCGCTGTCGGCGGCGCCTGAAAGGGCGATGAGATACTCCTCCTCGGCGCTCACGATGTCTGGACTGTAGAACGAGACAAGCGGGTCCCCTTTCCGGACGACGACGCCGGTCCTGTTCACAACAAGGTGCTCGACGCGCCCCCTGGCCCTCGAGGCGACGATCGCCCGGCCCGGTTCGGCGAACGTGACGACGCCTGCGGCGGAGACCGACGTGACAAATGGAGCCCGCTTCACCGCCACAGTGGTGATATTTGCCTGCACTCTCTGTCCCGCGGAGACGACGACAGCCGCACCCCCCGGGGGAGCTTCCGCCGCAGAGGCGGGGGCCCCGGAGATCTTTTTCACAAGCGTCATCCCGCAGACCGGGCAACGCCCCGGCCTGGAGGAGATGACCGAAGGGTGCATCGGGCACGTGTAATACTCCACACCTTCCGCCGGGGGAGCGGCCGGGGGGTGTTCCCCCGTGCCGAACGGACGAATGAACAGGAGTGTGATCAGTGCGGCGGCCAACAGAACCGCGGCAACAACAAGCGGCATTTTTTTCATCGGGCATCCCTTATGTCATCGGAGATATGTCAGGTCTCTCACGCCGATCTCTTTCTCAAGTGCGGCGACCGATCGTGCAAAATCCATACGGAGCATTCGCTCTTCGATCATCAGATCCCTCAGCGTCCGCGACGCATCGAGAACCATGAGCAGGTCCCCTCTCCCCGACCCGTACGCGCCGAGTGCAGCACGGAGGGCGTGCTCCGCCGCGGGGAGCATCGTGGTCCGGTACATTGCAACCTGTTCCCTGTCGGAGGCCGCGTGCGAGTAGCTGTCGCGAATCTGCGACCGCACCATCGCCCTGGCCGAGGCAAGATCGGCGGCGGCCCGCCCGACCCCGGCCTCCGATTCATCGATCCTCCCCCCCCGGGCGGCGAGCGTCCAGGGGGCGAACGGGATCGTGATCCCCGCCGTCACCGTCCATCCGTTGAACCCGGTCACAGGCGCGGTCATGTACTGGACGCCGACCCGGAAATCCGGGATATACTCCTGCCGCGAGGCGGACAGCATCGTCTTCTGTTCCACGACGACGAGCGAATCGTGCTGGAGCATCGGCCGGTATGCCATAGCGCTTGCGATCAGCGTGTCGCACGGGAGATCAAGAGCAAGAGAATCGGGGATGACGGCGGTGCCGAGCGTGTCCCCCTCCGGCCTGTCGAGCAGCCCCATGATCATCGATTTTGCGGCGAGTTCCTGCTGCCTGAGCGAGACGACGAGATTGTCGTTCCTTGCGGATTCCAGTGCTGCTTTCAGGACGTCCTCCTCGCCCGCGTTCCCGGCGCCGTAGCGGGCGCGAACCACATCGAGTGTTTGCCTGAGCAGGTCCCCGTTGCGCCGTGTGAGAAGTATCGATTGCTGGAGATACCAGAGCTCGGCGTAGGCGGATTTCAGACGGTAGAGGACATCGAATTCTTTCTCCATGTGATCGTGATGCGCGTGTTCGGCACCGATCTCCGCGATATCTCGCCGCACCGAGAGCTTCGTCGGGAACGGGATCATCTGCATGAGCTCGACGCGGGAGAACATCGCATCGGCGTACCGGAACGACGGCATCCCTTCCCTCATGAATATGAGCTCCGGAGGGGGGAGGGATGATTCCTGCAGGATCCTCGCTCCCGCAGCAGCCATCTGCTCGCGCGCCGATTCGATCTCGGGGCTGCGGGAGAGCGCCTCACGGACAAGGTCACCGAGCAGCGTGGTATCCTGTGCACCCGGCGCCGCCAGCGCGGCAACAGGCCACAATGCGACAAGCAGACCGCATAGATATGCAATCATACAGCACCTCTTGCAGGGATAGATATTCGTAGACGAGTGGAGACAGAGGGGCGGCCCGGGTGATTCCCGGACCTCACCCTTCAGGGAGAGGGGGGATCAGATCAGGAGCGATGAGTGTACGACAGGAATATCGTCGGGGGCGAAATGCGAAGGGACAGGTGAAAACGTCTGAGAGACCATCAGGGACGAAGCCACCGGGGAGGCGGTATAGACAAGCGTGCAGGAAAGTGCGAGCCTATCGCAGAGGATCTTCTGGACAGTCAGGAATTCGCTCGTGTTCCGCTCTGCCGCAAGCGAAGGGGCGCAGCAGGGTTTCCCCTTGAGAACCTCCCGGCCGGGCTCTCCCCCATCGTCGCGGCACATAGCGCACATCATCGAGCCGACCGGCCTCGGCATCGGGCACGCGTCAATGAGGATCGGGAGACCGACATTGAAGAGAAGAAAAAGGGAGGCGAATGCGACGCTCGATATTTTCGGGAATTCTCTCATCATACGTGTTGAAAATATATACAATCACGCGAGAAAAAGCAAACCTTCACCTCTACTCAACAAAAAGCCTCGGAACCCGTTCTGAAACGAGGCATGTGACCTCGTACGGAATTGTCCCCAGCGTCTCTGCGATATCCCACGCCGTTATCGCATGATTCCCGTCGGCACCTATGAGCGTCACGTCATCCCCCGCCTGGCACTGCGGGTCCGGACCGACGTCGATCATTATATGATCCATGCATATCGTCCCGACAACGGGATAGACACTCCCCCGGATGATGGCGGAGGCCCGGTTTGTCAGGAGCCTCGAATATCCGTCGGCATAGCCGGCCGGCACTGTCGCTATCGTCGTCGGCGCGGGAGCGATGAATCGCCGCCCGTAGGAGATCGATGTCCCCTTCCCGACGCTCCGGAGCATGCTGATACTCGACAGGAGGGACATGACCGGGACAACCGGGAAGCGCTCGGGCATCCCTCGTGAGGGGGGATAGCCGTAGAGCATGATGCCGGGACGTACCATGTCGTAACGGGCACCGGGGAGCGTGATGACCGCCCCGCTGTTTGCCATATGACGGAGCGGGGGTTCAATCCCGAGTGCGCGAAGCCGGTCGATCACCCGGTTGAAGCGCTCAACCTGCCCGAGCGCAAACGAAGTATCGGCGTCTTCCGAGGTTGCAAAATGACTGTACAGGCCGGCAAGCTCAATGCGGGGGAGCCGGAGAAGCGAAGCGATTTCCGACGGAGCGCCCTCGTCCGGGAACCCGAGCCGTCCCATCCCCGTATCGACCTTCACATGGACGAGCGCTTTCAGCCCGCTCTGTGACGCCCGCCGGCTGATCGAGGCCGCCCCGCCTGCAGTGCTGACGGAGAGCTCGATCCCCTCGGCAAGCGCCGCCTCGACAAGGGGCTCGGGGGGGATCTCAAAGACAAGGATGGGATGCCCTATCCCGCTCCTCCGTATGTTCAGGGCTTCTGTCACGCGCGCCACGGCAAGTGCGTCCACGCCGGCCCTGACGGCCTCACGGGCGATCTCGATCATCCCGTGACCGTAGGCGTTCGCCTTGACGACCGCCATGACCCTGGTCTCTTCTCCCGCGTAGGATCGGACTGAGCCGAGATTGTGGCGGAAGGCCCCGAGGCTTATCAGCGCGCGCGTTGAGCCCGCAAGCGGTGTGGAGTTCATCGTGGGCTGCAATATCGACAGAGGGGGGCTGACTTGCAAATCGGCGGATTGATTTTGCCCGGCACGTTTGGTACTTTACTGGCCAATCCGCCGCACCGGTGTGCGGGAGCCCCCCATCCCGAATCACCTCTTCTAGAGATCCGGACCCTGACAATGAAACGCATACTCCTGATACTCGCGGCTGCCTGCCTTGCTGCAACGTCGGGCGCCCAGAAACGCGCGTTCACACTCTCGGACCTGTACAGGATCAGGAGCGTCGAAGATCCGCAGATCTCCCCTGACGGGAAACGGATCGCATTCGTCGTCAGGGAAGACCACCTCTCTGAAGGAACCTCCGGCGCCGCCATCTACCTGATGGACGCCGGCGGAGGGAACCAGCGCCGGCTCACACCCGGCACGGCGAGCGATACGCACCCGCGGTGGTCGCCCGACGGCTCATCGCTCCTGTTTCTCTCGACGCGGGCGGGGGGCGCGCAGGCATGGGTCCTCCCGCTGAACGGGGGAGAACCGACACAGATGACCGATTTCGCCGCCGGCGTCGGAGACCCGGAATGGACCCGCGACGGCGAGGGGATCGTCTTCGACTCCGACGTCTACCCCGAATGCGGCGCGGACAATGAATGCAACAAGCAGACCCAGGAGTCGTGGAGCGGGGGACCGCTCTCGGCGCACATGGCCGACGGGCTCCTCTACCGTCACTGGACATCATGGCGGGACGGGAAGAGAACGCATATACTCCTGTACCGTCGGTCCACGGGGACGTACGCAGACCTGACACCGGGCGACGTTGACTCTCCCCCCTTTTCGCTCGGCGGCGTCGGGTTCGCACTCTCGCCTGACGGGAAGGAGATCGCATTCGTCTCAGAGAGAGACGGCCTGGACGCCACCACAACAAACAAGGACGTCTGGACCGTCCAGACTGCCGGGGGGGAGGCCAGAAACCTGACCCCGGCCAACCGCGCGTACGACGGCGATCCGGCGTATTCGAACGACGGGCGGTACATTGCATTCCGCACCCAGAAGGTCCCCGGGTATGAATCCGACAGGTTCCGCATTGCACTGTACGACAGGAAAACCGGGGCACAAAAAGTCATTACCGAAAATTTCGACAACTGGGTTGACGAAATCGGCTGGGCCCCCGACGGGGCGAGTATTTATTTTACGGCCGACGTTGGAGGGCGCGTCCCCCTCTACCGGCTCAACATCGCCTCGGGCGCGCTCACGAAGGTCTACGAGACGGGGATGATCGACGCGTTCGCCATCTCCCCGGACGGATCGACCGCGGTGTTCGTCCGCCGGACGGTGGGCGAACCCAGGGAGATCTGGAGCGTGCCGACGGGGGGCGGAACGGCGGTGCGCCTCACCTCGTTCAATCAGGCGCTCGCCGACACGGTCGATATCCGTCCGGCCTCCGAGATCTGGATCCCGTCCCCCACAGGGCGGAAGATCCACACGTTCATCGTCACGCCGCACGGGTTCGACCCTGCAAAGAAGTACCCGTTGATCGTCAACGTCCACGGGGGTCCCCAGATGCAGTGGGCCGACGCGTTCCGGGGGGACTGGCAGGTCTACCCCGGATCCGGGTACATCGTCGCGTTCCCCAACCCCACCGGGTCGACGGGGTATGGCCAGGAGTTCACGAAGGAGATATCGAGGGACTGGGGGGGGAAGGTCTTCCGGGATATCATGGCGGTGACCGACTCGCTCGCGAAGCTTCCGTACGTCGATCCCTCAAGGATCGGCGCCATGGGCTGGTCGTACGGCGGGACGATGATGATGTGGCTCGAGGGACACACATCGAGGTTCAGGGCGATCGCCTCCATGATGGGGGTGTACGATTTTCCCGCGATGCACGGAGCCACGGAAGAGCTCTGGTTTCCGGAATACGAGCTCGGGGGGAAGCCGTGGACGTCGAACCTGTACGACCGGCTGTCGCCGAACAGGTACGTCAGGAATTTCAAGACCCCCTGCCTTGTGATCACCGGGGAGAGGGACTACCGGGTGCCGTACACACAGAGCCTGGAGTTCTTCACGGACCTGCAGGAGATGCACGTCCCCTCCCGCCTCATCGTCTTCGCGAACGACGGCCACTGGCCGAGCAATGTGAAGTCGATGCCGCTCTACTACAATGCGCACCTCGACTGGTTTCACAGGTACCTGGGGGGGGACGCTGCGCCGTACGATATGACGAAGATGCTCAGGAATGAAGCCCTGAAGAGCAAATGAGGACAAAGGAACAGATCGTCGCCAACTGGCTCCCGCGGTACACGGGGACGCCTCTCGATGCGTTCGCAAAACATATCCTGCTCGTGAACTTCAACGCCTACGTCGAGAAATTCGCCGCCTGGCACGACGTTCCCGTCCGCGGCAGGGACAGGTCGATGCCCAACGCCACGGCCGGCGGGATCACGATAATCAATTTCGGGATGGGGAGCGCGAACGCCGCGACGATGATGGACCTCCTGACGAGCATCAGGCCGAAGGCGTGCCTGTTTCTGGGGAAATGCGGCGGACTCAAGAAGAAGAACACGCTGGGCGACCTCATACTCCCGATCGCCGCGGTCAGGGGAGACGGCACGTCCACCGATTACTTTCCCCCGGAGGTTCCCGCGCTCCCCTCCTTCAACCTGCAGAAGGCGATCTCCACCACGATCCGGAACCACGCCAGGGACTACTGGACCGGGACGGTCTATACGACAAACCGCCGTGTGTGGGAGCACGACGAGGTGTTCAAGCAGTACCTCCGGCGGATCCGGGTGATGGCCATCGACATGGAGACGGCGACGGTGTTCGTCACCGGATTCTTCAACAAGATACCGACAGGTGCGCTGCTTCTTGTCTCCGACCAGCCGATGATACCGGACGGGGTGAAGACGGCGGAAAGCGACAACAGGGTGACGAGAGAATTCGGCGACATACACCTGAGGATCGGGATCGATTCACTGACGGAACTCATCAACAACGGGCTGACAGTCAAACACCTGAGATTCTGACGAAGGCATCCACCTCGAGGCACCCATGAGCGCGATCTACGCACTTCCGATCCTTCTGGCGCTTTGCTCGTCAACACTCCCCGGCGCAGGCCCCGGGGATCCCCATGCGGCCCCCCCGATCCTGAAGCCGTTCGGCGCCATGACGGAAGAGCGCGCCTCGCACACGGCAACGCTCCTCCCCGACGGCAGGGTGCTGATCACGGGAGGGTTCCGCAAGAGCCGCGCCGGGGACGACGAATCGTACTCGTCGACGGCGGAGATCTTCGACCCGCGAACGAAAAAATTCAGCGCCACGGGGGAGATGTCGTACAAACGGGGGGGGCACACGGCGACACTTCTGCCGGGGGGGCTCGTCCTGATCGCCGGGGGGTGGAACCTGATGGGGGTGATCTCGAGCGCTGAGCTGTACGACATTGCAAGCGAAAAGTTCACGACGATCGGAAGCATGAGCATGCGGCGGGGAGGGTTCACGGCAACCTCCCTTGCCGACGGCCGGGTCCTGATCTGCGGCGGGATCTCGCGCGACGTCACCGCGAGCGCAGAGATCTTTGACCCGGTGAAGAAGACATTCACGCCGACCGGGTCCATGACGGTGCCCCGCCAGTCTCACTCCGCGACGCTCATCTCCCTGGGGCGGGTCCTGATCACGGGGGGGCTCACGCGCCGCAACGCAGTTCTCTCCTCTTCCGAACTCTACGACCCCGGGACCGGGACATTCACACCGACGGCGGACATGGCGGAGCCGCGCTGCAAGCAGGCCGCGACATGGCTCGCCAGGGGGGAGGTTCTCATCCTTGGGGGAACGGACGAGACGTCCTGGAGGGGGAATCTCGCGATCATCGAACGGTACGACAGCCAGGAGGGGAAGTTTGTCAGGATCCCGGACATGAAGCGCCCGCGCGCCCGGTTTGCCATGGCGGTTGCGCCCCTGGCGGACGGGAGCCTCGTGGTCGCGGGGGGGGACCCGGCGATCGAGGTCCTCAGTTCGGCCGGGGGAGACGCCGAGCCTTCCATCGCCGCATCGCTCGACAGAGCGTACTTCTATTCCACCGCCACCCCTCTGAATACCGGAGCGGTCCTGATACTCGGCGGCTACGACGAAAAAGGGGAGACAACCGACAGGGCATGGCTGTTCAGGAAA
>DATJPH010000192.1:0-2686 GCA_035506475.1 Bacteroidota bacterium
AATCGACGCTGACCTGTACTACGAGGTCGCCACCGAGCGGACGTCAAAACTGGAGAGGATATTCGTCCATGTTGCTCCGGGCGCGGGGAACTACACCTACCTGGGGGACCTCAATCACAACGGCATCGCGGACCCGGACGAGTTTGTCCCGGCCCGGTTCGACGGCGACTACGTGGCCATCACGCTCCCGACCGATGCCATGGTTCCGATTATCGACCTGAAGACGAGCACCCGCATCCGTTTCACGCCGTCGCGGTTCATGCACCGGGGCGGCGGATTCTGGGGGGACGCCCTCTCGGCACTTTCCACCGAGACATACGTCAGGATCGACGAGAAGAGCAGCGAGCGTGATCTCAAGCAGATTTACCTCCTCAACTTCAAGCGTTTTCTCCAGGATTCCACCACAATCGCTGGCACACAGCTTTTTACGCAGGATCTCTTTCTGTTTGAAGGTCAGACGCTCTTTTCGATGAGGGGACGGTACTCGCAGACAAACGGTCTCATCAATTTTGCGGGCGGGATCGAGCATTCGTACGGGAGGGAAAAATCCGTCCGTCTCCGGTGGCAGCTCGTCCCCGAAATATCCAATCAGCTCGACTATGTCAATAAAATAGACAGGGTTTCTTCACAGGAAGCTTCCACGCGGGTCCACGACATACTCTCGAATTCCGTAGCTTTTGACGTCTCGTACAGGCCTGAACAAAATCTGGAACTCGGGATGAAGTTTGATCTCGCCAAATCCACAGACAGGTTCCAGGTTCCGTCGCTCGGCGCATCGCTGAACGCGCAAACGGTCAGATTTGTATACGCGTTCCAGGGATCCGGCCAGGCGAGAGTGGAAGCATCGCGCGAAGAAGAGCTCGTCGGTCAGACGCTTGAATCCTATCCGTATGAACTGACCGGAGGGAGGGTGGCCGGGAAAACATGGATCTGGAGATTCGGCTTCGACTATCGCGTGACGCAATTTGTGCAAGCGTCTGCTACGTACGACGGACGCACGGAAGGGGGAGCCCCTCCCGTGCACACGGCGAGAGCGGAGGTGAGAGCCTTCTTCTGATTTCGCTTGCCTTTCACTACCCAATTCTCTATACTCAGCCTACCCCCGTTTCGCTTCCAAGGGAGAGACACCTGCTCTCACGCTGCATCAATCATTCTCTCACGTCATGGTGTACTGCACCTCATTCGAATCCAGGATTGGGCTGATCTACGTTGCATCGACCGATAAGGGTGTGTGCAAGGTGAGCGTTCCGCGCCAGACGAAGAGAGATTTCCTCCGCTGGCTTCGCGAGAACTTCGATGACAACCAGGTCGTTGACAACCGTTCCCGGAACCGGGAGGTGATGGACCAGCTCAACAGGTACTTCACCGGGAAGCTCGCAAAGTTCACCTGCTCCATCGACCTCCTCGGCACTCCGTTTCAGACGCGCGTCTGGAAGGAGCTCTCCAAGATTCCGTACGGCACCACGATAAGCTACAAGCAGCTTGCCAAGCGTCTGGGCACGAGCAAGGGCTTCCAGGCCGTCGGCCGCGCCAACGCGGCGAACCCGGTTCCCATCATCATCCCGTGCCACCGCGTCCTGGGTACCGACGGATCCCTTGTCGGTTACTCGAGCGGACTCAAGACAAAGGAATTCCTCCTGAAGCTCGAAGGCTCGCTTCTGATCTGAACGCCCGGGCCCGCGTTTCTTGCCTTCCGCCCCGTTTTTCGTTATACTTTTTGGATGTCATTCCTCCAGGAACTCAACCCGGTCCAGCGTGAGGCGGTCAGCGCCATTGAGGGCCCGGTCCTCATCGTCGCGGGGGCCGGCAGCGGCAAGACGCGCGTCCTCACCTACAGAACCGCCCATCTCATCGACACGGGCATCGCGCCCCAGTCCATCCTCGCGCTGACGTTCACGAACAAGGCTGCAGAGGAGATGAAGTCCCGGATCGCCGCGCTTACGGGCGAGGAGAGCCGCAGGATCTGGATGGGGACGTTTCACTCCACGTTTGCGCGCATACTCCGCTTCGAAGCCGAACGGCTCGGATACCAGCGGAACTACACGATATTCGATTCGGATGATTCGCTTTCCCTCATCCGTTCGATTATGAATTCGCTCGGCATCCCGAGCCAGCAGTTCAGCCCCCAGGGGGTCCGGTCGCGCATCAGCCTGGCGAAGAATTCGATGATCTCCCCCAAGGCGTACCGGGAGAAGAGCCCGGACCCCATGGCGGAGAAAACAGCGCTGATCTATGAGGAGTACGAGCGGCGGCTGAAGAAATCCAATGCCATGGATTTCGACGATCTTCTCCTGAAGCCGCTCGAGCTGTTCTCCCGTCACAAGGACGTCCTTGAACGGTACCAGTTCCGTTTCCGGTATCTCCTTGTCGACGAGTACCAGGACACCAACAGGGTACAGTACCGCCTCCTGAACGAGCTGGCAGGACTCCACCGCAATATCTGCGTCGTCGGAGACGACGCGCAGAGCATTTATGCGTTCCGTGGCGCGGACATCCGGAACATACTCGATTTCGAGAAAGACTACCCGGATTGCAGGGTGTTCCGCCTTGAGGAGAACTACCGCTCGACCCGCACGATACTTGCCGCCGCGGACGGCATCATCCGGCACAATGTCGACCAGATCCCGAAGAAGCTCTGGACCTCCAACGAAGCCGGAGACCTTATCACGCTCCAGACGTGCGAGGA
>DATJPH010000193.1:0-4931 GCA_035506475.1 Bacteroidota bacterium
CTCCTGTTGATCTCTTCGACATCAGGCATCTGGCCGGGTCCCCAGGGGAGCACGATCCGTGCATTGAATTCCTCGATCAACCTGTCGGCCAGAAGAGCGTACCGGTCGAGGCCCCAGCGTTTCGTGTACCACCCACCACCCGTGTTGATGCAGACGATGAACGAGCCGCGGGAGAAGTCTTCCGGCATGAACGATTCGACGTAGAGGCTATCCTCGTCGCCGAACGTGAATTGGAGGCTGCTGTCCTGTATGGGGACGCCGAGTGCGACGAGCGCATCAAGATTGAACTGGGTGTTGTGGACCCTGTCCCCCCGCGGTTCCGCCAGTATGTTGTACGCGTAGGCGCGTCCCCGGAACCTGAAGCCGACTCTCCGTCGGGCCCCGCTCAGCCGGGTCACGAGAGCGGTTCTCGGGTTGCCGAAAAGGTCGATGACGAGATCGTACTGCCTCCGCCGGACGGCGCTGATCAGGGAAAGCCCGTTCATCGTCTTCCTGTCGTAGACAAGGACGTCGTCGACGTACGGGTTTCCCTTCAGGACTTCGAGGCTCGGACGTTCAGTGAGGAAGTGTATCTGCGACCGGGGATACGCGAGCCTGAGGTTCTTCGTGACAACCGTGGAAAGGAGGACGTCGCCGACGGCCCGCAGCTTGATGACGAGTATGCGTTGCACAGGCCCGGAGGTTGCAGAGGTGTCCATTGTCAGACGTTGTCAAGGAGCATGAAATCACGGCTTGCCCGTGCGGGCACCTCCCTGTGAATCGCCCGGGGGGTTTTCCCCTCGAACGCGCACTCCGCGTACAGCGGGCAGATCCCGCACCGGGGATTGGAACTGCGGCAGACGCTGCGGCCGAATCGGATGAGGTTCGTGTGAAGTGAATGGGCTTTTCCCGGCGGAATGATTCCCTTCATCGCATCGAATGTCTGTTCTGGCGTTCTGCACTCCCGGGCAAGGCCCAGGCGGGTACAGAGACGGTGGACATGCGTATCGACGGGGAACACGTCGCGTCCGAGGGAAAACAGCAGCACGCATGCCGCGGTTTTCGCCCCGACGCCATTCAGCCCGGTGAGCTCCCGGATGATCTCCTGGCTCGGTTTGCGGCGGAGCTTGTTCAGGTCGTACGCGCCGTACCGTCGGTGGACGGCGCCCAGGACCTCCCTGATCCGCGGCGCCTTCTGGTTGGCCATGCCGCCTGTGCGGATGGCGGCACGCAGGGCGGCCGGCCTGGCCCGGGCGACGAGATCCCAGGTCGGGAATCGATCCCGGAGCCGGGTGTACGCGCGGTGGCTGTTTGTATCGTTCGTGTTCTGGGAAAGTATTGTCGCGATGAGCATGTCGAGGGGATCGGCCAGGGGCCTGCGGCGACGGGGGACGCCCAGGTACTTCTCAAGGAGCCGGGCTATGCGCGCGGCCTTTCGGCGGAGCGCGGCTACGGGGACGCCTTGCGCGGGGTGTTCAGTTGAACGGGACATCGAATGCGTCCGAGTCTGCTGATGCTCCAAAAAATTCCCCGTGGAGGCGGAGCAGCGCTTCGCCAAGTGATTCACCCCCGACCACCACGGTCATGTTGAGACCGGAGGCGCCGAAGGCGATCAGCTTCGTCTGTATCCCGGCAAGCGCGCTGAAGACACGTCCCGCGAACCCGGCGCAACCCCTGAGTCCGCTGCCGACGAGGCAGATGCTCGCGTTGCCAGCGGAGATCTCGACCGGCCCGAAGGGTTCGAGCTGATGGACGACGGCGGATGTCTCGAACGGTCCGGTGACGGTGAACGCGATCCTGAATTCCGATGTTGTGACTGTCCTGACTTCGATCCCCGTCCGGGAAAGAACGCTGAAGACTCCTTCCCAGAACAGGTACTGGTTCGTCCGTCTGTGGGGGGAGACGGCGACGACGGTCACGCCGTCGGCGAACGAAATGGATTTGACCGCGGGGTCCCCCGGGGTATCGGGACCGGGCCGGTCAATGAGCGTCCCTGTTCCCTCCTCGCGCCGCGAGTTGCGGATTTCGACAGGAATGTTCTTTTCAAGGAGCGGAAGCATCGTATTCGGGTGGAGCACTTTGGCGCCGAAGTACGAAAGCTCGAACGCTTCTTCGAACGACATCCGTCTCAGCTTGCGCACTCCGGGGACCATGCGGGGGTCGGCGGTCAGTATGCCGTCGACGTCCGTCCAGATCTGAACACGTGCCGCATCCAGCGCGGCCCCGATGATCGACGCGCTGTAGTCGGAGCTCTCGCGTCCCATCGTCGTGTACGCGCCCGTCGCCGTCACCCCGATAAACCCTTGTGTGACAGGAACTTGCCGCCGTTCCAGGAGTGGAACGACAACGCTCCGGAGCTTTGCCGTCACCGCTTCCGTCAGGGGGAGCGCCCTTCCGAAGTTCCCGTCGGTGAGCATGAAGTCTTTTGCATCGACCCAGACGGCATCGACGCCGCGTTCCTGGAGTCCCGCGGCCACGATGCGTGAGGAAAACCGTTCGCCGTATGAGCAGATCGCGTCCATCGTCCGCGGCGTCAGCTCCCGGAGAATGGCAACGCCCTGAAGGAGCATTGACATCTCTCTCATGTACCCGGCGAATGCCCCGGTCAGGGCCCGGGCGCGGTCTCCGTCTTTGACAAGTTCGCTGACGATCGTGAGATGCCGCTCGTGAAGACGGGAGAGAATCGCCTCCCCGCCCGCGGCGTCGCCTTCGGCGGCCCTTCGGGCAGATTCCTCGAGGTTGTTTGTCGCGCTTGCGATGGCGGAAATGACGACGACGGGGCGTTCCGGGAGGTGGGCGGTGATAATCCGGCAGACGTTGCCCATCGCGGCGGCGTCCCGGTTGGAGGTGCCGCCGAACTTCATGACAATCATCGTTGGCGGAGAGCTGAAGAGTGTGAAGAATGACAGACCCGCCTCCGGAAAGACCGGAGACGGGCCGTTATCCGCGCCCGCTTAGCGGCGGGGTCTGTTGTGTCGCTCCCGTCCTTCAGAGGGACGGTCGGAGCCATGCGGGTGATCCCCCTCGGAAGACGGGGGCGGTGCACCGCCGGCCATCAGCACCTTCCTGCTCAGCTTGTAGCGCCCCTGGTCGTCCTGATCGATGATCTTGACGTCGAACGTGTCTCCGACCTTCACCACGTCTGAGGGTTTTTCGACGCGCTTGACATCGAGCTGGGACACATGGACGAGGCCTTCTTTCCCCGGCAGGAACTCGACAAACGCGCCGAAGTCCATCACTTTTTTCACGGTCGCGTGGTACACCTTGCCGACTTCCGGGACCTCGGCGATCTTCTTGATGGCATAGATCGCCTTGTCGGCCGATTCCTGCGATGTTGCGGCGACGACGACGGTGCCGTCGTCCTCCACGTTGATCTCCGCACCGCTGTCGGCGACGATCGAGCGGATGTTCTTGCCGCCCGGCCCGATCAGCGCACCGATAAGGTCAATCGGGATCTTGAAGGACGTGAGGCGCGGCGCAAACGGGGAGAGATCCGGACGCGGCGCGGGGAGGACAGCTTCCATCTTGCCGAGGATGTGCATCCTCCCTTCGCGCGCCTGCTCGAGCGCCTGGCGCATGATCTCAAGCGAGATGCCGCGGATCTTGATGTCCATCTGGAACGCGGAGATGCCGTTTGTCGTCCCCGCCACCTTGAAGTCCATGTCGCCCAGATGATCCTCGTTCCCCAGGATGTCCGAGAGGATCGCGACCCGGTCTCCTTCCTTCACAAGCCCCATGGCGATGCCTGCCACCGGACGGATGAGCGGGGCCCCGCCGTCGAGGAGCGCCAGCGTCGCGGCGCACACGGTCGCCATCGAGGAGGATCCGTTCGACTCCAGGATGTCGGAGACGATCCGCACGGTGTAGGGGAATTCAGGCTGGGGGGGCATGAGTTTCTTGATCGAGCGCTCGGCGAGATTGCCGTGGCCGATCTCCCTCCTGCCGGTCGTGCCCAGGCGGCCGACTTCGCCGACGGAGAACGGGGGGAAATTGTAGTGGAGCATGAATCGCTTCGTGGAATCGGGAAGGAGGCCGTCGATCACCTGCTCGTCCATCTTCGTGCCCAGGGTGAGCGTCGTGAGGCTCTGGGTCTCGCCCCGCTGGAAGAGCGCCGATCCATGGGTCCGGGGGAGAAGACCGACCTCGATCGTAATGGGCCGGATGTCCTTCAAGCCGCGTCCGTCGAGGCGCTTCCCCTTCTGCAGGATCATCTCGCGCATGGCCGCGTATTCCATGTCGTGGATGATCTCGCTGATTCTCTTTTCCTGCTCGGGATACTTCTCGGCGAGCTGCTCTTTGGCCTTCGCATAGATTGCCTCGGTTCGCTGGGCCCGTTCCTCCTTGAGCATGGGCGTCTCGGCGAGCGTCGTGATTTCGGCACCGACCGCTGCGCGCACATCGTTGACGAGGTCGTCGTTGGGCACCGGAGCGGGAGCCGGGCGGCGGGGCCGGCCGACTTCCTGTGCAAGCTCGACCTGGACGCGGCACATCTGCTTGATGTAGTCGTGTGCGAACCCGAGCGCCGAAAGCATGTCCTGTTCGCTGATCTCCTGGGCGTCCCCTTCGACCATGACGATCGAGTCTTCGGTCCCGGCCACCGTCACGTCCATGTCGCTCTGTTCCAATTGGCCGAAGGTTGGATTGATGACGAGTTTCCCCTCCACCCTGCCCACGCGGACCTCAGCGATCGGTCCGTCGAACGGGATATCGGAGATCATCAAAGCCGCCGATGCGCCGGCAGCGCCGAGAATGTCGCCGTCATTCTCCAGGTCTGAGGAAAAGACGGTGAGCATCACCTGTGTTTCGCACTTGAACGATTCCGGAAACATCGGTCGAATGGGGCGGTCGATCAGCCGCGAGGAGAGAATTTCTTTCTCTGTCGGCCTTCCTTCCCTTTTGAAGAATCCTCCGGGGATCTTTCCGGCTGCCGCTGTTTTCTCCCGGTACTCCAC
>DATJPH010000194.1:0-5019 GCA_035506475.1 Bacteroidota bacterium
GAACGCATGACCATTCAGGATATTATGCCTCAGACCGACCGGGCAAGGGAATTGCTCGGCGATTTCTGGTTCAATTCCGGCCCCGTCCCCCTTGCAGCGCTCCGGGGGCAGGTGGTGCTCCTCTTTTTCTGGGACTACTCCTGCGCCGGATGCCTGAGGATGCTCCCGTATGTCACGGAGTGGGAGAAGCGGTACCAGCCGTTCGGCCTGGTTACTGTCGGCGTGCATTCCCCCAGGTTCACATTCGGCAAGAAACCCGAACACGTGCAGAAAGCTGTTGCCCGGCATGCCATAGGGTTTCCTGTCGTGATGGACAACGAGGGACTCATCGCTCTCCAGTATCAGTGCAGGATTCTCCCGGAGATCATACTCGTCGACAAGGACGGATTCATCCGCTACCGGAGCACGGGGGAAGGGAATGCCGCCGCGGTCGAACACGCGCTCCAGGCGCTCCTGTACAGCGCCGGGGTCGGCGCAGAGCTCCCGGTGATCATGGATCCGCTGCGGGAGGCCGACAGGTCCGGGGCGATGTGCTTCCGCGCGACACCGGAGCTCTTTGCGGGATACCTGAGGGGGACGATCGGCAATGTCGAGGGGTACGCTCCCGAGTCGGTGCTTTCCTATGCCGATCCCGGCATGTATCTCGACGGGAGGCTCTACGCCGACGGGGAGTGGCGCAGTGAACGTGAATGTCTCCGCCTGACCGGCGGGCCCTCGCGCGAGGGGCATCTGCTCGCCGGCTACCAGGGGCTCGACGTCCAGGGGGTCCTCGAGCCCGAAGGAGAGAAGCGTGCGGAGATCACCGTCAGGCAGGACAACGAATTCCTCTCCTCGAACCGTGGGGACGATATCCGGCTCGACAGGCGCGGGCGGAGCTATGTCGTCGTTGATGAACCGCGGCTCTACAGTCTTGTCCGGAACAGGGAGTACGGAGAACACGTGATACGGCTGAGCGGGGGGAAGCACCGGTTCGCGGTGTACGCATTCGCGTTTGCCACGGGGGTCATCCCGGAACTCGTTTCGAACAACTGACGCGTTGCTATGGCAGGATCCGTCTGGCCCGCTCCCGTACAGACGAGAGTCACCGGACTGTTCGGCATCAGGTATCCGATAATCCAGGCAGGCATGGTATGGGCGGCGGGCAGCAGGCTCGCCGTTGCCGTTTCAGAGGCGGGGGGGCTCGGGATGATCGGCGCCGGTTCGATGAAGCCCGACCTCCTCAGGGAGCAGATCAGGAAAACGAAGGACCGGACGTCCCTCCCGTTCGCCGTGAACATCCCCCTGATCAGGGGGGACGCGCGGGATCTCGTCCGAGTCGTTGTCGGCGAGGGGGTCCGCATCGTTTTCACATCCTCCGGCACGCCCGCCCTGTTCACCGCGGAGTTGAAGCAGGCGGGATGCACCGTCGTGCATGTGATCGCGGCGGTGAAACACGCGCGCAAGGCAGCCGGGGCGGGATGCGACGCCGTCGTCGCCGAGGGGTTCGAGGCAGGCGGGCACAACGGCGTTGACGAGACGACGACGCTTGCTCTTGTCCCGCAGGTGGCCGACGCGGTGGATATCCCCGTCATTGCGGCCGGGGGGATCGCCGACGGGCGCGGGCTCGCGGCGGCGCTCGCGCTCGGCGCCGGCGGTGTCCAGGTCGGCACCCGGTTCGCGGCGACGGTCGAATCGTCGGCCCATGCCAACTACAAGGACGCCGTTGTTGCCGCGGGGGACGGGGACACGGTCCTCACGCTGAAGAAGCTGGCGCCCGTGCGGATGATCCGGACCCCGTTTGCCCTGAAGGCGCTGCAGGCCGAACGCGACGGCGCGACGAAGGAGGAGCTGGAGTCTCTTCTGGGCCGGAAGCGGGAAATGATGGGGATCTTCGAGGGAAACGTCCAGGAGGGGGAGCTCGAAGCGGGACAGAGCGCCGGGCTTGTCCGGGAGGTCCTCCCTGCAGGCGAGGTCGTGAGAGCAATGATGGAGCAGTATCACGCGGTCGTTCACAGGTTACCCTGAGGGTCGTCGATGCCGAAATCGTTCATGGATATGCTGTCGCAGAAGATCATCGTGTTCGACGGTGCCACCGGGACGCACCTGCAGGGACAGAACCTGACCGCGGACGACTTCGGGGGGGAGCACCTGAACGGATGCAACGAGTATCTGGTCGTGTCGAAGCCCTCCGCGGTGGAGAACGTGCACCGCGACTACCTTGAGGCGGGGGCGGATGTCGTTGAAACCGATTCGTTCGGCTCGACGTCGATCGTCCTGGGGGAGTACGGGATCGCGGAAATGGCATACGATCTCAACCTCAGGGCGGCAAGGATCGCGCGGAACGTTGCCGGCGGGTTCTCGACGCCCGACCGGCCCCGGTTCGTCGCCGGTTCGATGGGTCCCACGACGAAACTCCCCTCCCTGGGCCACTGCACATTCGGCGCGATGTCCGCCGCGTACAAGGAGCAGGCACGGGGGCTCCTCGACGGCGGCGTCGACCTCCTCTGCATCGAAACCTGCCAGGACCTGCTGCAGGCCAAGGCCGCCCTCTGCGGCGTCTTCGACTGTTTCCGCGACGCCCGCCGGCGCGTCCCCGTCATCGTCTCCGTCACGGTGGAATCCACCGGGACGCTCCTGCTGGGGACCGAGATCGCGGCCGCGCTCGTGGCGCTCGAGCCGTTCGACATCGACGTCATCGGGATGAACTGCGCGACGGGACCGAAAGAGATGTCCGAGCACATCCGCGTGCTCTGCGCCTCCAGCCCGAAGCCCGTCTTCGTCATGCCGAATGCCGGCATGCCGGAAAATATCGGCGGGCATGCCCACTACCACCTGAGCCCTGAGGAGCTCGTCCGGTACCTTTCGCACTTTGTCAACGACCTGGGTGTCAGCGTCGTCGGCGGCTGCTGCGGAACGACAAAGGAGCATATCCGCCAGCTTGCCGCGGCGGTCGGCGGGCTCGCGCCGAAGCCCAGGGACGTGGACTTCGTCCCGAGCGCATCGAGCCTGTACCAGGCCGTCCCCCTCCACATCGACCCTCCCCCGGTCCTTGTGGGTGAGCGGACGAACGCCAACGGCAGCAAGCAGTTCCGCGATCTGCTAGCGAAGGAGGACTGGGAGGGGATCGTCGCGATGGGGCGCGGCGCGGCTAAGGAAGGGGCGCACATGGTCGACGTCTGCGCCGCGTACGTCGGGCGCGACGAGGCGAAGGATATGAGGGAGATCATCACGAGGTTCAACACGCAGGTGACGCTCCCGCTTGTGATCGACTCCACCGAGGCCCCTGTCATCGAGGAAGCCCTCCAGCTGATCGCGGGAAAGGCGGTCGTCAACTCCATCAACATGGAAGACGGCGAGGAGCGGATCAGGAAGGTCGTTCCGCTCTGCCGGAAGTTCGGCGCGGCGGTGATCGCCCTGACGATCGACGAGAAGGGGATGGCCAAGACCGCCGAGGCGAAGCTGGCGGTCGCGAAGCGGATCTATGACCTTGCGGTGAACACGTTCGGGATGAAGCCGCACGACCTGATATTCGACACGCTCACCTTCACGCTGGGTTCCGGCGAGGAGGAGTTCCGGCGGGCCGGCATCGAGACGATCGAGGGGATCCGCCGTATCAAGAGCGAGCTGCCCGGCGTCAAGACGCTGCTCGGGGTGAGCAACATATCCTTCGGGCTTGCCCCGGAGGTCCGGCACCCGCTGAACAGCGTCTTCCTCCACTACGCGATCGAGGCCGGGCTCGACATGGCGATCGTCCACGCGGCCAGGATCATGCCCCTCTACAAGATCGACGAGAAGGGACGCGAGCTCTGCCGCGAGCTCGTCTTCGATCTCCGCAAGCACGAGGAAGTGACCGAAGGCGGGGAGCGCCACCGGAAGGTCACGTATGACCCGCTCAAAGAGCTGATGGCGCATTACGCAGGGAGCAAAAAGGAGAAGAAGGCCGCGGCGGTCCGCGGTGCGACCGTCGAGGAGAGGTTGAAGACGCGGATCGTCGACGGCGACAGGGTGGGGCTCCAGCAGGACCTCGATGAAGGTCTGAAAACGTATTCCGCGCTCGACATCATCAACACGATACTCCTCGACGGGATGAAGGTCGTCGGGGAGCTCTTCGGGAGCGGCCAGATGCAGCTCCCGTTCGTTCTCCAGTCAGCGGAGGTGATGAAAGCGGCTGTCGCCTACCTCGAGCAGTTCATGAGCAAGTCGGATTCGACCTCCAAGGGGGTGATCGTCCTGGCCACCGTCAGGGGGGACGTCCACGACATCGGCAAAAATCTCGTCGACATCATCCTGACGAACAACGGGTACCGCGTTGTGAACCTGGGGATCAAAGTCCCCATCGACGTGATGCTCCATGCCGCGGAGGAGCACCGCGCGGACGCCATCGGCATGAGCGGCCTCCTTGTCAAGTCGACGCTCATTATGAAGGAAAACCTGGGCGTCATGAACGAACAGGGGATCACGCTCCCTGTGATCCTGGGAGGTGCCGCGCTCACACGGAGGTACGTCGAGCAGGACCTGAAGTCCGTCTACCGCGGCCAGGTCATGTACGCGAACGATGCCTTTGACGGCCTCCGGTACATGGCGCAGATTGCCTCGGGCGCACTCCCCCCCGCGGCGGTAGCCCCCTCCGGGGCACCGCCGAGCGTGGAGGCCGCATCGGATGAGGAAGAGCTCACGGGGACAGAAGCAAAGATCGCGCTGGCGGAGAAGGAATACGCGCCGGCGGAGCCGGTCGCCCTTGCTCCCGGTGCCGTCCGCTCCCGCGTCCGCACCGACGCCCCCGTGCCGGCGGCGCCGTTCTTCGGATCGAAAGTCGTCGACCCTGTCCCGCTGGAGGAGATATTCCCCTTCGTCAACGAGGTCGCCCTCGTCCGCGGGCAGTGGCAGGTGAGGAAGGGGAAGATGACCGAGGAGGAGTACCGCGAGCTGCTCCGGACCAAAATCATGCCGGACTATGAGGCACTGAAGAAGAGGATCGTCACCGAAAAGCTTCTCCGCCCCGCCGTCGTGTACGGGTATTTCCCCTGCCAGTCCGAAGGT
>DATJPH010000195.1:0-2808 GCA_035506475.1 Bacteroidota bacterium
TCCCTCGACGGTCATCGAGTATGTGATCCCCCGCTCGGGACATGTGACGCTGGAGCTGTTCGATATACTGGGACGCGTCGTCCGGACGCTCGTCGACGCGGAGGAGGGTTTCGGCCCGCACAGCGTCCGGCTGGACGGGACGGGGCTCTCGAGCGGCGTCTATTTCTACAGGCTCAGGTCGGCGGGTCTGACGCAGATACGGAAGCTCATGATCATTCGATAGTTTCTCCTGATTCGGTGGAGGTCTCCCGCATGAAAACCATGTGTGTCATCCTGCTCGTCCTTCTGGCGCTCGGCCCGGCCGGCGCCCCGGCCCAGGCCGCTCACGACGGCGACTGGTGGAGAGGGCTTTCACCCGGGACGAAGCAGTGCGTGATGACGGGGTTCCTCGATGGTATGGCGCTGGGACAGAATCTCTCGCTCATGGGGGCGGGGAACAGCTCCGACCCCGGCTGCCGCACCACGATCGCGCAATCGTACACGTACGTGCGGGGAAGATATTTTCAGAACGTGGGCGCCTCCGAGCTTGTCTCGGCGCTCGACGACCTCTATGCCGACAGCGAGAACTACTCCATTATCATCGGCCGGGCGGTCTGGATCGCCGTCAACAAGATCGCGGGGACTCCGGGAGAGGACCTCCAGAAACTGATACTCCAGAGCAGGGGGCTCGGCTACTGAGCGGCCCGGCCCGCGAATGAGCAATCTATTTTCTTACGTGAAGTAAGAAAAAAAATGTTCAGGGCGTCTAACGGCATAATGCCCGTTGACGCCATGACTCTCCATACGGTCGAAGGGCCGGATCCCCTTCGTGAATCGGAATTCCGGTCAATTGTCAGGAATTTCTCCCCCCGGATTTACCGCTACGCCTTCCGGCTCCTCGGAGACGCCGAGGAGGCATCGGAAGCGCTCCAGGAAATCCTCATGAACGTCTACACCTCGCTCCCCGATTTGTGCGGCGGACCGGCTCTCTCGACATGTGTGCACAGGATTGCGCTGAACACACTGTTCAACTACCGTCGATGCTGCCAGGCGGGGGCACTCCCCTTGATCGGGCCGGAGGAGGCGGAGTGCATCATCGATGAGTGCACCGACGTGGAAGAGATGTATTGCCGGAAGGAAACCCAGGAGCGCCTCGCCCGATGCATCGCGAAGCTCTCCCCCAG
Source organism: Bacteroidota bacterium (assembly GCA_035506475.1). Classification (GTDB taxonomy): domain Bacteria; phylum Bacteroidota; class Ignavibacteria; order UBA10030; family UBA6906; genus Fen-1273. The sequence continues at coordinate 1,164 of DATJPH010000195.1, forward strand.
GGAATCGACCGCGATCACCCTCTTCTACATGGATGGACTCGGGTACAAGGAGATCGCTTCCATCATGGAGACCTCGCCCGGCGGCGTCGGGCTCCTTCTCCACCGGGGGAGGGAGCGCCTCCACGCGATGCTTGCTTGACCTTTCCTGTTGAACTTTCTACATTAACCCGCACTTCAGCGGCGGTCCTCTCACGACTCCGCATTCCAGCCTTTCACCGTTCTCCACACGAGCTCCCGGGGATTCAATGAATTTTCACTGGATCGATCTTACCATTATCGGCGTCTACCTCGTCGCCAACGCCTTTCTCGGCATCTACATACGGAAGGAGGCGACGAAACACACACAGTCGTATTTTCTGGGGGACAGGAACGTGAGCTGGTGGATGCTGGGGCTCTCGGGCTGTTCGAGCTACATCGACGTGGGGGGCACGATGGCGCTCGTGGGGGCGATGTTCTACCTCGGGCTCAAGTCGATCTGGATGACCCACATATTCTGGGGGTGGCTCATCATCTGCTTCTACATGGCGTTCCAGGCCAAATACATACGGCGCTCGGGGGTGATGACGTTCGCTGAATGGAACGTCACCCGCTTCGGCGACACGCGCCACGCCGAGTACGCCCGGATCGCGGCGGCGGTGTTCCTCCTTGTGCTCATGACGTTCAACCTCGTGTTCATGGCCGTCGGGACGGGGAAGTTCGCGGCGGAGTTTCTCCCCCTCGAGCGCTGGCAGGCTGCGCTCATTATTTTCGGTGTCGTCGGCGTGTACGTGACGCTCGGGGGGATGTTCGGCGTCATACTGACCGACATATTTCACACGGTACTCATCGCGATCGGCGTCGTCATACTGACCGTCATGGTCTTCGGCAACCCGGCGGGGGGTGCGTTCATCGCCGCGAAGGACCCGGGGTGGAGCTCGCTCATGCCGACCTGGAAGCTCTGGGACGGCTACCTGGCGAGCACGCCGGCGGCGTACAGGCACTACTATGATTTCGGCTCGATACTTCTTGCGGGGTTCGGGTGGCTGATATTCCGCGTCCTGGCGGGCCCGAACGTCTGGGACTTCCAGTTCTTCCTCTCGACGAAAAGCCCCCGCGAAGCCTCGCTCGCGGCCGGCATGTGGACCGTCGGCTACACGCTCCGCTGGCTCCTGGCCTGCGCGTTCCTGACGCTGGGGATCTACTACCTCGGCACCGAGGCGAATTTCGACGCGGAGAAGATCATGCCCCACGTCCTGATGAGGCTCCCCGTGGGTCTCCAGGGGATGTTCATGGCCGTCCTGCTGGCCGCGCTGATGTCGACGCTCAGCTCCATGATCAACGTCACGAGCTCGATCATCACGAACGACTTCCTGAAGCGCTACGTGCGGAAGGCCCTCACGCAGACGCAGCTCGTCCGCTACGGCCAGCTCGCCTCGGTGGTCGTGATATCGATCGCGTTCGTCTTCAGCCTCTCGTTCGAGAACATCGTCTCCGCCTGGGAGACGATGATATTCGTCGTCGTCACGATGATCCTCGCCCCGGCCACGATGCGCTGGCACTGGTGGCGGTTCAGCGCGCTGGCGTTCGTCTGGGGCATGATCGCCTCGGCCGTCCTGATCATACTCCAGAAGATATTCTTCGCAGGATGGTCCGCCGCCCTGACGCT
>DATJPH010000196.1:0-4329 GCA_035506475.1 Bacteroidota bacterium
GCGGTTGGCAAGCCCGTCGGAGAGAAGGACCACCCTGTTCACGTATTCCCCCCCGGCGTATTTTTCGACCTGCGCGAACCCTTCGAGCATGCCGCCCCCAAGGTTCGTCCATCCCCGGGGCTGTATCCCCTCGACGAGATCGTGGAGTCCCCTCCTGTCGCCGGCATAGCCCGCCGGGCGGAGGACGTCGACCACGTCGTCGTAGATGACGAGCGAGAACAGGTCCTGCGGCGAAAGCCTGTCGATCAGTGCGTCAAGCGCGGCCTTGGCGTTGACGATCTTCCCCTGCTCCGACATGGAACCGCTCCTGTCGAGCACGACGCAGAGGTTGACCGGCTTCCTCTCGCGCGCCCCTCCCTGAGGGGCAGTGAGCACGATCTGCATGAATGCCTCCCCCCCGCCCGAGGGAACCACGGGACAGTTCATCGAACCCTGGAGACGGAGCGCACCGGACCTCCCGGGAAGCGACATCGCCCCGGCGTGCAGGGCGATCGCCGCCGTAAGCAGAAATCCCGCCGTTACACTACCCGAATGTTTCATGACTGTATCTCCTCTGTCTGGAATGATTGTTATTGCCACGAATAGCGGATCGTATACTTGACCGTCTTTTCCCCGTTCTGTTCGATATGCAGGGGGAACGTGAGCGTGCTCTGGTCGACCTTGGACCACCGGCCGTTCGCACCGATGATCTCCCACTGGGCCCAGCGCCACGGGTGCTCGTAGACCTGGACATCCGCCGGGGCGTCCTTGTGGTTGCGCACGGTGATCTCGAACGTCTCTTCCACCACGCGCCCGGAGGCATACGTCTTGAAGTCCTTCTGGACGCGCTCGCCCACCAGGTCGAATGCATTGCCAAGGTAGAGGCGGACCTGTTCGTCTTTGGGAGTGTGGTCGATCTGGTCCTCGCCGATGAACTGTTCCTTCCCGTCGTCGTCGCGCTTGTAGACGCGCACCTTCCCCTTCGGCAGCGGCATTCCCAGCCCCCCGTCCTTTGAATTCCGGAACGTGACGAAGACGCCGACCTTGGGATTGGATTGCTGTCCGAAGCTCGCCTGCCCCCTGTACGAGTAGTTGTGGAACCAGGAGCGCCACTCGTCCCCGAGCCCGTCATAGATGAACGTCTTTTGTGCAGGAACGCCCCGGCCGGATGTGAGCTCGATCTGCTTCGTCTCGTTGTCCGCAAGGTCGGTCTTGCGCCCGAGCGTATAGAGCTTGTACTCGAAGAGGCTCGACTGCCGGAACTGCGGGGCGGCGGCGTCGGCAAGCGCCTCGGAGCGCTGGGCTTTCATCATCCCGGCCAGCTGGTTCTGCACCACGTTGACGTCCCCGGCCACGAGCTTCAGCCCGGCGTTCCTGAACGTCGTCCCGGAGCCGTTCACGAGTGTCACCCATCCGGTGAGATCCAGGGATGCGTCGGCCCGGTCAAGAAGGACGACGTAATCCGCGCTCCAGGAGAGGCCGCCTGCGAGATAGCTCACCTCGGACCGGTGGTTCCCTTCCCTGTCGCTTGAAACGATCCACTGCAGCCGCGGCTTCAGGACAAGCCCCTCGGGGAGCGAGGGGAGCACGAGCCGCCCGGCGGGCGCAATTTCGATCTTGCCGTTGATCTCGGCGATCATCCCCCCCGTTCCGGCGTAGGCGTATGCGTTTGCGTAGCCCGGCTGCTGCACAAACCCGGTCGAAAGGAGCCTTCCCGCGACCGTGTATTCCTTGTTCGTGGAGGGATCGGTCCGGATAAAATCCACTTCCTTCCCGATGTACCGTTCCAGCAGGCGCGCCTGGTGGACGAGATCGTACTGGTAATTCTGTTCAAGGACGCGCACACCTTCCGGATCGGTGAGGCTGAGATAATGCACCGAGGTGCCGTCGATCGTCGAGGGGACGTCGGGAACCACGACCGTCGTGATCCCCTTCCCGAGGAGGAACGTTCGCTCTTCCCGGATAAGAGAGAGGTTCTGGTTATAGATCGTCAGGTCCACAGACGTCCGGTCCCCGGAGGGACGCTCCGGCTGCGCCGGCGACGCTGCCCAGAAGCAGCACGCGGCCAGGGGGAGTGCGCACGCAAGGAATGGTCTTTTCATCGTTGTTCTCCTCTGTTGATTTGAAAACGGCGGCCATTTATCGTACTTTCTGCCGTTCACCTTGTGACCGTTAATGACATTAACCTCTGGAAGGTAAATGGCCGGGTCTCCCCTTTTCGCAAGCAGCGACGCACGCCTCCTGGACCGGATCAGGAACGGGGATGAAGGGGCGCTCGTCGATCTCTACCGTGAGAACCGGAGACCGATCGCGGCCCTTGTCAGGAGGAACAGCGGAACAGAGGATGACGCCGACGATATGCTGCAGGAGGCACTTGTGACGCTCTGGGAGCAGGTCAGGAGAGGGCGTTTCCGGTACTCGGCGCGGCTGGGAACGTATCTCTATGCAACGGCAAGGAATATGTGGCTCAGGCGTCTCGCACGCGCGCGGAGAGAACCCGCGGGGCTGGACGACGATCCCCCGGCGGAGGAGGCCTCGCCGCTGGATCTCATGATTGAGGATGAGGAGGCGGAGATCGTCCGATCCGCGCTCGAGAAACTCGGGGAACCGTGCAGAAAACTCCTGCTGTTGTTCTACTGGGAAGAGGAATCGATGGAATCGATAGCGGCACACACAGGGATGGCAAATGCCGATACGGTGAAGTCAAAGAAGTACCAGTGCAAGAAAGCGCTGGAGGCGATCATCCGGGAAAGGATGCCCCGCCATGACTGACTCGGGGAGCACACATTTCGGTTCCGACGACGAGCTTCTCTCCGCCTACGTGCTCGGCAGGCTGGGGGAATCCGAGCGCCTGGCGATCGACCGTCATGCTGCGACGTGCGCCTCCTGCAGCGAGGCTCTCCGCCGGGAGATGATGCTGGCTGCAGGTACCCGGAAACTGGGGCGGGAGACACTCAAGGCGGAGCTCCGGCGGAAGATCGGCCCGAGGCGGGAGCCATCCCGTGTCCCGCTCGCCTGGAGCGCCGCCGCCGCACTCTTCCTCGTCGCGGGACTCGGCGCGTATTACCTCCTCCGCAGCGGGGGGACGATCCCCGCGGGGCCGGGGGAAACACCTCCCCTGGCGGCAAAGAGGGAGCAATCCGCGCAACACGCGCCAGCGCCCCCCGGAACCGGAGCGAATACAATCCAGGATAAGGGAGCTGTATCGACGGCGCTCTCGGGCGCGGAGGCGGAGAACAAGCAGAAGATCTCCCCCCCCTCTTCGAGAGTGACGACGGAGAACGAGCGGAGGAGCGAGCCCGCCGGGGAGATCGCCGCCGCGCCGGCGGCTGTCGGCAGCGCAACCGGGGGGGGAGAATTCTGGTCGGACGGGATCGTGGAATCGGCGCCGCAGTCGCACGATGCGCCCCGGGGAGCCGCGATGCAGTCTGAGAAGAGCCTTGCCGTTTCCGCGGAAACCGACGCAAGGAGAGACGAATCTCAGGTGAAGGAGGAATCCAGGAGGCTCAGGCCTGCGGGAGAGCAGATGCTGAAGAAGGACGTGTACGGGAGGGGACAGGGGGAATTCCAGATCCGGCAGGAGAGCGCACGCACACTGCCGGGGGGGAAAGACCAGATCAGAAAAACGCAGGTCACGGTTCCGACGCGCGTCGATCAGCGGGGGGGGACGACCACGATGACCATGTACCTGGATTCGCTCGTCGACGACAGGGAATTGAAGAACGCCCGGGTGGAGGCCTTACGGGACGACTCCTTGATCGTGACGATCGGGGGGAAGAGGATACTGTACCATTTTCCCCGGGGACAGGGAACGGCCGGAGGGGGGGAGAAATAGGCGGGAGATTACGACCCGCCGTGGCCTCCGCCCCTGAGGATCTCAAGCGCGTGGAGTATCCAGGGGAGGAGCACGTCGAGCGATTCGTTCACCGCGCGCTCGGATCCGGGGAGGTTAACGATCAACGTCCTTCCCCTGACGCCTGCCACGCCGCGCGAAAGCATGGAAAACCTGTTCCGCTCCTGGCCGTGCGCACGGAGCGCCTCCGTGACGCCGGGGAGCTCCCGTTCCAGGACAGCGGAGGTGGCCTCGGGCGTCACATCACGCGGACCGATGCCGGTCCCCCCCGTTGTGACCACCAGGTCGAGCCGGAGGTTGTCGGCCCACCGGATGAGTTCCGCCGATATCAGTGCGCGGTCGTCGGGAAGGACCCTGAATTCGGCCGCGGTCACGCCGAGTGATGCCAGGCGCTCCCGGATTGCGGCACCCGACCTGTCGTCGTTCACCCCCGCAGAGACACGGTCGGAGAGCACCAGGATGCCGGCGGTAGTCTTCTCCGGCGCCGCGCCGCGGAA
>DATJPH010000197.1:0-2425 GCA_035506475.1 Bacteroidota bacterium
TTGCGTTGATCGGGGGGGCGATGCTCTTTACCGACAGCCGCAACCCCGTCGTGGAGATCGGCCTCAAGATCGCGTCCTTTACGTACGGCGGCCTGCTCGGCGTTTTCTTCCTGGGACTTTTTTTTATTGGAACGGTTCAACGCGATGCAATTGTCGGTTTTATTGCAGGTTTGGCCGCAATGGCCGCTGTTGTGTTCTTCACGAGAATCGATTACGTCTGGCACACGATGATAGGCTGCGCGGTCACGCTCGCTGCGGGGAACTTCTCCGCCCGATTCTTGCCTCGGGGAAACAATTAGTTGGGGCTCAATGATAATTCGTTGCGGCACTTGACAGTACATTGTCCGTTTCATACCTTCTCTCACATACAGGCAGACCGCGCTGCGAACCCTCAACGTGCGGGACGTGCCTATCTCTATCCTGCTGAATTTCATTCCTCTGTCCTATGAGTTTTTGTTATCCCGTACGCATCATCCAGGAGCTTGATATGAAGGCAATCAGGTGCTTGCCAGTCCTCTTTTCCCTCCTTATTTCCGCCTCCCTCTTCGCCGGTACCACAGGTAAAATCGCCGGAACAGTCACGGACGCCCGGAGCGGTGAGAAGCTCCTTGCCGCGAACGTCACTGTTGAGGGACTGGCGACCGGTGCGGCCACGAACATTGACGGGTTCTACGCGATCGTGAACCTCCCGCCGGGGACATATAAGGTGAAGGCGTCCCTTGTCGGGTACACGACGGTGATGCAGGTCGATGTCCGGGTCGAGATCGATCAGACGACGACCCTGAACTTCAAGCTGAACGAAGAGACGGTGCAGGGACAGGAGGTCGTGATCACGGCGACACGCCCCGTCGTTCAGAGGGATATCTCCGCGAGCAGGGCGAACATGACTAATGCCGAAGTAGACCGGCTCCCTGTCTCGACCGTATCCAACGCCATCAGTTTCCAGGCTGGCGTCCAGTCGACCGCAACGGGCCCGGTCATCCGCGGCAGCTCTCCCGATCAGGCGGCGTTCATGGTCGACGGCCTCACGGTGCGCGACGAGCGGACGAACCTCCCGTACACCGGCATCGCCCTCAGCTCAATCCAGGATGTCCAGGTGCAGACCGGCGGGTTCGACGCGGAATACGGAAACCTCCGTTCCGGGATTGTCAACGTGATCACGAAGGAAGGGGGCACGTCCAATTACAGTATCTCCTTCAACGGCCGGTACGCCAATCCGCGGCCCAAGCACTTCGGCCCGTCGATTTATGACAAGAACTCGTACTGGATCCGCCCGTATCTCGATCCGGCTGTCTGCTGGACGGGAACGCAGAACGGCGCGTGGGATGCGGTCACGCGGCAGCAATACGCGGCGTTCCAGGGCTGGAATGCCGTCTCGCAGGCCACGATGAAAGACCCGAACCCGGCAAACCACCTCAGCCCGACGGCGGCCCAGCAGGTCTTTCTCTGGGAATACCGGAAACAGGCCGAGATCAATATCCCCGATTACGACTTCGACGCGGGCCTGGGCGGCCCGATCCCGGGAGGAGAGGCGCTCGGGAATCTCCGGTTCTTCGCCGCGTACAAGCAGTCGCAGAGCGCGTATGTCGTCCCGCTGTCGGACAATGCATACCGGAACTACAACGGCCAGCTCCGCATCACGTCGGATATCACGCCGACGTTCAAGCTCCTCATCGAGGGACTGATGGGGCGGACGACCGGCACCAACAATAACAACGGGGGGACCGGCAACGCGGCGACCACGGCGAGCAACAATCCCAATAACGGTGTGTTCACGGGGGACCCCGACGACATCGCCAGCCTGATGACCAAGGGGGTGAGCTACATCGACGCGCGCATATTCGCCACCGACTACTGGGCCCCGACGACGATCGACTTCAAATCCGGCGGTGCGAAGGTCACCCACACGCTCAGTGCGCAGACGTTCTACGACGCGAGCTTCTTCGTCTTCCAGTCGAAATACTCCACCAACCCCGCCGCGCTCCGCGACCAGAGCCCGATCATGTCGTTCGGCAACGGGTATCTCGTCGACATGGCCCCGTTCGGGTACGAGCCCGCGCCGAGCACCGGCATCACCGGCCTCCGCATGGGCGTCGGGATGAGCAACTCGCGCGATTCGAGCAAGGTGACGACATACACTGCGAAATTCGATATCACGAGCCAGCTTGACCGGATCAACCAGGTCAAGGCGGGCGTCGAGTGGGTCCTGACGGACGACTACATTGATTATGCCTCCGTCGACGCATTCCTTCCGGCCGGCGGCCGCTACTGGTCGAAGTTCCATACGTTCCCGAAGAGGGGCGCGGCCTATATACAGGACAAGCTGGAGTTCGAGGGGATGATCGCGAACCTGGGCGTTCGCCTGGACTACCACGATCCGAGCGGCACCTGGTATTCGTACACCGATCCGTATAACCTGGCATTC
>DATJPH010000198.1:0-3591 GCA_035506475.1 Bacteroidota bacterium
ACAACAATACGTTCCTCACCGAGGACCCGCAGCTCCTGGGCAATATCTTCGCCTACGGCGACCCGGCGGCCAATGCGGCGCTCGGGTATTCGCTCCAGGCGCCGTCGCTCAACTGGCCGACCTGGCAGCTCTGGGGCGGCGCATTCTCGGTCAACGAGCCGGGGACGCAGATCGCGGGGTATGAGAAGCGGAGCCAGCGGTCGTTCGGCGGCCGCGCCGACATGACCGCCCAGCTCAAGGCGCACGAGCTGAAGTTCGGCGGCGAGTACACGCAGTACACGATCCGCGAGTACAACCCGAACGGCGTGTTCAACTGGTACGGGATCCAGCAGCGGTTCCCGAACCAGCAGCAGCTCGAACTCCAGCTCGTGAAGCAGGGGATTGGGACGAACAGCTACGGGTACGACGCGTTCGGGAACCAGATCAACAGCGACGTCATCGCCAGCGACGGCGCGCTCTACTACCTCGGCCCGCGCAAGCCGGTGTTCGCCGCTGCGTACGTGCAGGACAAGATCGAGCTTTCCGATATCATCCTGAACCTCGGGCTGCGCTACGACTACATCAACCCGGACAGCAAGGACGTCGCGGACCCGAGCAACCTCTACTTTGACGCGAACGACCTCCTCTACGCGAACCAGATCGTGCCGACGGAGAAGACGTCGCAGGTGAGCCCGCGCATCGGCTTTTCGTTCCCCGTGACCGACCGCACCGTATTCCACGCGCAGTACGGGAAGTTCATCCAGCAGACGGAGCTGCGCGATTCGTACGTCTCGGCCTCCCAGATGGCCGGCATCATCAAGGGCGGGTTCTTCGTCACCGGCACGTGGGGCTGGGGGCTGAAGCCGACCCGCACCACGCAGTACGAGGCGGGCTTCTCGCAGCAGGTGAGCGACTTCGCGTCGTTCGACATGACAGCCTTTTACAAGGACATCCAGGACCAGGTGACGTGGGTGAACGTCGCCCCCGCGGCCGGGTCACAGGGGCAGAACTACGGCGCCCTGGTGAACGCCGACTTTGCCACCTCCAAGGGCGTCGAGCTGAAGTTCGCCCTCCGCCGGGTGGACCGGATCGCCGCGCAGATCAACTACACGTTCCAGGACGTGCGGGCGACCGGCTCCAACACGGCGAGCACGGCGGGACTCTGGGCGTCGGGATCCATCGTTCAGACGCCGCGGTACACGTTCCCGGCCGACTTCAACGAGGCGAACCGCGGGAGCGTCCTCTTCGACTACCGGTTTGCCAAGGGAGACGGCGGGCAGATCCTGCAGCAGCTGGGGCTGAACCTCCTTCTCTCGTTCAACAGCGGGCACAACTTCACGCGACTGATGGAGCAGCAGCGGATCAGCAACGGGACGCAGCCGACCGACCCCCGGTTCCGCATCCCGGTCGAGCCGATCGGCTCGTCGACCACCCCCTGGTTCTTCCAGCTCGACGGGCGGCTTGACAAGACGGTCAGTCTCGGCACGATGGACCTCAATATCTACGTCTACGTGATCAACCTGCTCGGGACGGACAACCCGGTGAACGCGTTCGCGCGCACGGGCGACCCGAAGGACGACGGGTGGTTCTCGACGCCCGACGGTCACAACGACGCGGTGCAGAACGGGCCCCAGTATGTCGCTTTTTACAACGCGGTCGCGCTCGGAAGGAACTCCGGCAACTTCGGCCCGCCGCGGCAGATCCGTTTCGGCGTGAAACTGGATTACTAATCAGCAGGAGACTCAACACATGAATTCCACCTGGAGCATGAAGAAGCCGGTCTTCGGCGTGTGCGCTCTTCTGCTGCTCTCGTGCACCGTGGCGCTGGCCGGCCTGGCCGGCAAGGAGAACGGGCAGGGGACGCGGAAGACGTCGGGCGACGACCTGTACCGGCCGTTCCTGATCAACAACGTCTTCAACTACTACGGCAACAACGGCGACGGATCCTTCAACAAGTTCAGCACGAACAACGAAGGGTTCGAGTTCTACAAGGGTACGGGAAAGACCTGTATCTTTGAAGACGGCGTCGTCTGGGGCGGGTACCACAAGGGCTACAACATCGCCGGAGTCCCCCAGGCGAAGGTCGGCGGATCGGTCTACCGCCATGGCCTCGAAGCCGGTCCGATCATCCAGTACGGCACGGCGACCACGGACCCGGTCGGCGACGATCCGACCAGCCCGGCGAACAGGATCTATCGCGTGCGGCCGGACATCGGCCCGAACACGCCGTTTGCCGACGTCGAGGCGAAGATCACGTCCGAGGAGCTGGCCTACATCGGCAGGTACGAGAGCTACTCGGCGCAGGACATCTACAACCAGTACGTCAACGACTGGAACCAGTGGCCCGCCGCGCAGGGCGCTCCCTTCACCTACGGGACCGATCCCGTGACAAAGCTGCAGCGGAAGGCCCCTGCGCCGTATGATCCGGCGCTCGACATCCCGGGTCAGCCGGGGGCGGACCAGACGCTCTGGTACGTGGCGAACGATTGCAGCGCATCCCGGACGGCGTTCCTCGCCGGGTCTCCGGTAATGGGCATCGAGATGCGGAGGACGATCTGGGGGTACAAGCGGAAAGGGGCGCTCGGCCAGACGATATTCGCGAGCAGCCTGATCATCAACAAGAGCGGCGCGCGGATCGACACGATGTACCTCGTGCAGTGGGCCGACCCCGACCTCGGCGACGGCGGCGACGACTATGTCGGGTGCGACACGACGCGGAGTCTCGGGTTCGTGTACAACGGGAGGCCGTCCGACGCCGTGTACGGGACGGGCATCCCTTCGGCAGGATTCGACTTCTTCCAGGGGCCCATCGTGGCAGGCGCGCCCACTGACACAGCGGTCTTCCAGCTCCAGAAGCGCGGGGGATTCAAGAATCTCCCCATGTCCGCGTTCGACTTCTTCTCCCAGGGGTTTGCGCAGTACGCGGACCCGGCGCAGGGCGCCGGCGGCGACATCCAGTGGTACCGCCTGATGAAGGGGACGATCGCGGCCTCCGGCTCGCCGTTCATCGACCCGACGAACAACCAGCCGACGAAGTTCTGCCTCTACGGCGATCCGGTGAAGTCTCAGACCGGGTCGGCCGGATGGGTGGACGGGATGGCGGGACTGACGCCGCAGGATCGCCGGATGTGCCTCGTGACGGGCCCCTTCACCATGGCCCCCGGCGACACGCAGGAGCTCGTGGTCGCCCTCATCGGGGGCCTCGGCGCGGACTACCTTTCGAGCATCAACGTCCTGAAATCGATTGACGACAAGGCGCAGTCGGCGTACAACAGCCTGTTCCTGCTCCCCGCGCCGCCCCCGTCGCCGGTCGTCGCCGTCGCCGCGCTCGACGGCGAGATCATCCTGAGCTGGGGCGACGGTGTGACGCTCTCCAAGACCGAGGGAAGCGTGAGCCAGGGGTTCACGTTCGAGGGGTACAACCTCTACGAGTTCCCCAGCCCCGCCAACGCCGGCGGCATACTGCTCGGCACGTACGACCTGGTGGACGGGATCAAGACGATCTCCGACACCGCGTATGACCCGACGTCGGGGCTCAACCTGATCCAGGTCCTGCAGCAGGGGACGGACAACGACATCATCCATTCGATCGACCTGACCTCGAGCAAGGTG
>DATJPH010000199.1:0-2720 GCA_035506475.1 Bacteroidota bacterium
GCATCCCGGTGACTTTTCCCGATGCGTCGCGTGTGTACCGGACGGAATCGCGGACCCACCGGTACGACGCCTTCCCCTTCGGGAGGAGACGGTACGCGAGCTCGAAATCACCCTTCCCTTCGGACTGGTTCGATATTCTGCGTGAGTACTCGCTCCGTTCGTCAGGGTGAAGGAGCGTCCGCCAGATATCCGGCGCGCGGATGAGCTCCTCGGGGAGATACCCGGTGAGCGCCTCAACGCAAGGGCTGATGAAGATGAACTGACCGTTGGGGGCGCATTCGTAGACGACATCCGTGATCGATTCGACGGCGGTCCGGTACCTGAGCTCGGAGGCACCGATCTGTTCATAGCGGAGCGCATTGGCCAACGCGTCCCCGGTGTGCCGTGCGATTGCCAGACAGAGAGCCGTATCGGAGGCGGCCGGCGGCGCTTCTTTCGACGTGCACAGGAGGAGCACACCGTTAACGGCCTCGCCGGCAATCAGGGGTATGTACAGGGCGGAGCGGATCCCTTCGGATTCGAAAAGCGACCTGTACGGAAGATGGGGCGGGTATTCGCTTACGTCAAGGAGAACCGGCTCGGCCGTCTTCCATACCATTCCGGTCACACCCTCACGGGCATTCTGCCGTGCGAGTGCCGTCGCGATCCGCGGGCTGAGCGATTCATCGACCTGAAGCTCGAGCGTGATCCCGTCTTTCCCGGCGCGGTAGGCCCCTCCCGACTCAAACCCCAGCCACTTGATTGCGCCCCGGAGCCCTTCGGCCAGGACCTCTGCGGGCGCAAGCGACAGGTGAATCCTGTGCGAGAGATTCTCGAGTATGGTCACGGCACGCGCCTGTCTGCGGAGTTCCTCCTCCGCCTGCCGCACCGCCGTGATATCCCTGTGGTAGATCAGGACCGCCGGGGTTCCTGCAAACAGCACGTTCGTAAGCTGGGCCTCGATGGCCGCGGGCGATCCTTCCGGAGGCTTCAGCGCATACTCCAGGGTCACCGGCTTTGCGTTTTCCCTGGAAGCAGCGTCAAGGGCACCCGCGAACGCTTTCCTGTCGCGGGGGGAGAGAAAGGCCGTGATCGGCTTTCCGGTGAATTCGACCGGTGATTTGAGCCCGAAGAGCGCCGCGCACGCAGCGTTGGCAAACACGAAGAGCCCGTCCTGGATGACGGACACCGGCACCCCCTCCTTCTCGCAGATCTCCCTGAACGTCCGCTCGGACTCGCGCAACGCGTGGACCGCCGTGTTGCGGGTAGTGACGTCCGAGAGCGACATATACCAGGCGTGCTTACCGTTCCAGGAGGTCCCGGAAGCTATGAGCGCGTACTCGCGGCGTTCCCCTTCGGGGGTCTTCAGGGCGATCTCCTCGCGAAACGACGCAGGCGCATCCCCCGAAGATATTTCGGCGGCAAGGATATCCCGGGCCAGGGGGGCGTTTTCCTTCCCCAGAAAATCACGGAGCGTCACTTCACCGGCAGCGACGTCCAGCCAGGAGAACGCAGCGCGGAACGCCGCGTTTGCGTACACGAGTTTTTTCGAGGCAACTACGACGTGGGGGACCGGAGAGGATTCGACGAGCCCGGAGAGCCGTTGACTCTCCTCACGCATCTCCTCGCTGCGGCGTTGATCGAGCGAGACATCCCGGAGGATAATGACGCCGCGGGAGGCAAGGAGCGGTGCAGCGGAAAACGCGGCCCGGAACGTGCGGCCGTTTTTCTTGACGAGATCCAGCTCGCCGGAGGATTTGCGCCTCTTGCGAAGGGCCGACAGCGTCCTGAGCGCCGGGCGGTAGGAACCGCGGGCGACAATCTGTGAAAGGGGAACAGCCGCGAGTTCTTCTCCCTGGTACCCGAGAACCTCGGATGCTCTCGGATTCGGGTCCCGTGAGGGCCCTTTCAGGTCGAAGAGGATTGTCGCTTCCGGAAAAAAGCGGAACATCTCCCTGTACGGCTCCTGGAGCAGGTCCACGACAGGAGCCTGGGGCTCGCCCTCGCCGGCGCCGCCGGTCCGTTGCCGGGAGTACCCCGGGAGTGCAGGATCATCAAGGCGCAGATCCGGATCCTCGAAGTCTATCTTCCTCGGATAGAAAAAGCCGCGGGCATAGACTTCCCGTGCGGTAATACACTGTGCAAAGAGATGGGAACCGGCGGGAGTACAATCGATGAAGAACCAGGGGGTGTCTTTCAGTGTGCCGAGCGCCCTGTCGGAGAGCGACTCCCGCCTGATGATCCAGAGTGACCGGATGTTCCGTTTCTTCAGCAGCGGTGTAAGCCCGGCGTGCAGATCGAGGATCCCCCGTTCCCTGGGAAACTCTCTGCCGGAGCGGAGCGGGACATCGACGAGAAGGAGCCCCCCCTGGCCTGCACCGGAGAGATGCTTCCGTGCGAGGGCAAGTGCAGCAGGAGCATTTGCGGAGTCGAACACCTCTTCCGGGAGCGCGGCCACCGCGCGCCATCTCCGGACGGGGAGAAGGATCAACCCGGCCCACCGCTCATCCGGGACACAGAGAATCAGCTGCTCTCCCCGCGGCAGGCTGGAGACGAGTCCCCGGAGAGTAGACAAATCGTTACCAGGAGCCACTTGCGCCCCCTCCGCCGAATGACCCTCCCCCTCCGCTGAATCCTCCTCCGCCCCCGAATCCCCCGCCGGAACCGCCGCCCCACCCTCCCCCAATCCAGGGGCCGCCGAAGAAAAATCCGCGGCGGCGCCGTGTGAGCCTGATAAGGGC
>DATJPH010000200.1:0-4910 GCA_035506475.1 Bacteroidota bacterium
CCGGAAATCAGCTTCGACGGGACGTACCACACGTACGCCAATCTGTTCGGGGCGAACATCGAATTCAAGTTCTGATAACATCCGGCCGGAGAAGATCAATGAAATCATCCCATGTCATCACAGTGTTCCTTGCCGTGTTGCTGGTCTCGGGGATCAACGGCTGCGCCGACAAGGCGCCGGGACCCGTGGCGAGCCTCGGATCTCTGACGATCTCGAGTTACGTCGCGGTCGGCAACAGCCTCACGGCGGGTTTCCAGTCTAACGCCCTGTATGAATCCTCACAGAAGTACAGCTATCCGAATCTGATCCACGCACAGCTGAACGCCAGTGGGGGCACAACCACGTTTGTCCAGCCCCTCTGGAGTGATCCCGGGACGCCGATCGCGGGAACGAGCATCGCAGCCCAGTATGAGATATTAAGCCTGGTCGGACCGAAAATCGGCCCCGCGGGGAGGCCTGCAGGTGCGCCGGAGAACCTGTCGTATCCCGCCCCGTATAACAACCTGGCCGTGCCGGGGGCGTTCATATTCGATTTCTTGAATGCGACAAATGAAAACAACTGCTATACCGCGATTTTCGCCGCATCACCGAACAAACTCTTCACAAGCACACTGCGTAGCGGGGGTTCCCAGTTCACGCAGACGATCGCCCTCAAGCCCGATCTCGTGACATTCTGGCTCGGGAATAACGACGTCCTGGGATATGCAACGGCCGGAGGAACGGTTCCCTTTACACCCCCCGGAACGTTCGCGGGGTTGTACGGGCTCGCGCTGGACTCACTCCGCGTCCGCGCCGGTACAAAGACCGTCATCCTTGTCGGCAATATCCCGGACGTAACGTCGATCCCATTCTTCAAAACGATCCCCTCACAGGGTCTTGTATTGAGGCAGGGACAGGCGGATTCTTTGAATGCCGCCACCGGCAACGCGTTCCACTTCACCGCGGGAGCGAACGGATTTCTGGCTGTGACCGGCACGGGCGTGAAGAAACTGGGCGCACATGACTTCGTCCTTCTCACGTGCTCCCAGGATTCACTGAAGCTTGCCGGATGGGGATCATTGAAGCCGATCCCCAACCAGTACGTTCTTGACTCCGTTGAGGCCGCCGCCGCAAAGAGCACTGTGGCGGCCTACAACGCCGCGATCACGGCAGCCGCGACGGCGCAAAACGCCGTCGTCGTCGACATCAATTCCGTGCTCGCCAACATCGCTGCAAACGGAGTGATGTACGCAGGACAGGAGCTGACAGCGGACTACGTCGTCGGCGGAGTGTTCAGTCTGGACGGGGTCCATCCGACGTCAAAGGGTCAGGGTCTCATCGCAAATGAATTCATCCGGGCGATGAACATGAAGCTCGGGACGAACATCCCCTTTGTCGACATCGGCTCACTCCCCGGGATCCCCGCTCCGCTCTCAAAGTATGAATTCGGGGGAAGGCCGGTACCGTATTATTCACCCGATGCGCTGAAGGCGCTCCAGCTCCAGTGGTTCTGATCTACACCGGATTGTCGCCGGAAGAAAACGAAAAGGCAGGCCGATTGTGGGCCTGCCTTTTCTCGTCATCGCGAAGAGTAATTGCGAAGCCGCCGGAGGCGGCCGAAGCAACCACCTACACGCCCATCCCGAGCTTCTTTTTCGCGGTTGCGGACATGCGTGCCGGGGACCATGCAGGGTCCCAGACGATCCTGACGTCGGCTTCCTTCACCCCCGGGACCTTGAGGACGCGGTTCCGGACGTTCTGCGATATCATCCCGCTCATCCCGCAACCCGGTGTCGTCAGCGTCATCTTCACCCCCACCCAGTCATCGATGATCTTCACATCGTAGATCAGGCCGAGGTCGACGAGGTTGACGGGAATCTCCGGATCATAGCACTCCTTGAGTGCATCGAACACCTGGGCTTCGGTCACTGTTCCGGCGTGCTGATCTTCCATACTGCTTCTCCTTCAGGGGTAGTTGAACGCTTCAAGATACTGCATTTGCTCCGGAGATTCAAGACGCGGCGCCGTCGCGGCTGCCCGGCACCCGATCGGCCGGAGCGTTCCGCTTCAGGAACGCGCTCCCCGCTCCCGGCGCCCCGCCGGTTTCGCAGCCGCAATCCGAGCCGCACGCGCGCGAGCGCGCTCTCCTGCGCGAGCGGATCTCGCGGCGAATGACGAGAAACCCCGCGAGAGCGACGACGGCCAGCGATGCCGGCTGCTGCCAGTCCATCATGAGCCTCCTATCCCCATCGCCGTCCCGGCCCGGAAGACGATGAACGTGACCCCGTACGCCAGCGCGGTCATGTACGCGACCTGGAAGAGGGGCCATTTCCAGCCGTTGGTCTCCCGGCGCATCACCGCCACGGTCGAGAAGCACTGCATGGCGAGGACGTAGTACACCATGATGCATATCCCCGTGAGCGGCGTAAACGCGTTTGCACCGGTCACCGGATCCCGGGAGGTGCGGAGTCGTTCCGCAAGGCCGCTTCCTCCGGCCTGTCCGCCTCCCACGTCGTAGATCGTCCCCATCGTGCTGACGAACACCTCCCTCTGGATGAGAGAAGTGATCAGGCCGATGCCGATCTTCCAGTCGAACCCGAGCGGCCGGATGACGGGCTCGATGAGCCGCCCGGCGACGCCGACGAAGCTGTGATTGAGCTTGTCGGCAGGGGTTCCTCCCTCGAGTTTCGGGTAGCTTGCAAGGAACCAGAGGAGAATCGATGCGCCGAGTATGATCGTCCCTGCCCTTTTCAGGAAAAGCCATCCCCTCTCCCACATCAGCATAAGCGTTGACCGGAGGGAGGGGATCGTGTACGGCGGCAGCTCAATGATGAACGACGGGGGCCCCCCCCGCAGGAGCGTCTTTTTGAATATCCATGCCATCAGGAGCGCCATGAAGAGCCCCAGGAGGTACATCGAGAGCATTGTCAGGCCGGGGAGCGAGAAAATGCCGAACAGCGTCAGGGGGGGGATGACCGCGGCGATCATGAGTGCATAGACGGGGAGGCGCGCGCTGCAGCTCACCAGCGGCGCAACAAGCATCGTTGCCAGCCGGTCGCGCGGATTGTCGATTGTCCGGGTCGCCATGATCCCCGGGATCGCGCAGGCGAATGAGCCGAGAAGGGGGATGAACGATTTGCCGTGAAGGCCGACCTTGCTCATGACCCTTCCCATGATGAACGCCGCACGCGCCATGTACCCGGTATCCTCGAGAAGCCCGAGGAAGAGAAAAAGGAAGAGGATCTGGGGGAGGAACGTGACGACGGCCGCCACGCCGGCGATGCCGCCGTGAATGATCAGATCCCGGAGATCGCCCGGGGGCATGGCCTCTCCGACGCGGGCGCCGAACCAGTCGAACCCCTGTTTGATCAGGTCCATCGGGATCTGTGCCCATGAGAACATCGCCTGGAAAACGAGCGCCATCAGCGCAAGGAAAATCACGACGCCCCAGACCCTGTGCGTCACCACGGCGTCGATCCTGTCGCTCAGGCTCGCCCCGTGCAACAGTGTCCGCTGGACGGACTGCGTGCAGAGGGACTTGATCCACGAATACCGCGATTCGACGAACACGGAGCGCCTGTCGAACCCGAGGAAATCAAGCTTTTCATGGTCGCGGCGGACGTGGGCGATCACTTCGGGGGCAAACCTGTCCATCCTGTCGAGAACGGCGCTCTCCGCGGTAAGGAGCGAAATCGCCTCATGGCGTGCGTGAGCCGGCGCGATGTGATGGACATCGTGAAGAATCCCGGCGAGCTCCTCTGTCTCCCTCTCCACCGGTCCGGGGAGGCGCCATGGGCTTGTCGGGCTGCTTCCCCCCTTGAGCCCGTCAACTGCAGAGACGAGCTCCGTGATCCCTTCCGACCTGCTTGCAACCGTGGGAACAACCGGCACGCCGAGCCCGCGCTCCAGCGACCGGATGTCTATCCGGATCCCCGACCGCTCCGCGATATCGATCATATTGAGAGCGATCACGGTCGGAATCCCGTGATCGATGATCTGGCTGACGAGGAAGAGGTTCCGCTCCAGGTGGCTCGCATCGACGACGCAGATAACGGCGTCCGGGACCGGTGTATGGGAGGCCCTCCCCAGGAGTATGTCGGTGGCGATCTGTTCGTCGGGGGAGCCGGGGGTGAGGCTGTAGGTGCCGGGGAGATCCAGGAGCGTCGCCTCCGGGCCCCCGCCGGTCCTCAGCCGCCCTTCTTTCCGCTCAACCGTCACGCCGGGATAATTGCCGACCCGCTGCCGGAGACCGGTCAGGGCGTTGAACAGCGTGGTCTTGCCGGAATTCGGATTCCCCACGAGCGCAACAAGGCGCAGCCGCGGAGCTCCCCTCTCCTCACGCGTCATGTGCGCTCCTCGAGCCCATTCGGCTCCACACCCCGGATCCTCCCCCCGCCCGTGCGTGATCTTTCACTCCGACACCGATACGTGAATGCGGCGCGCAAGCCCGCTGTCGAGACCCACGCGCGTATTGTACACTTCGCAGATGATGTTGCCGTAGCCCTTTGTGACGCACCGGACGATCGCGTTCTCGCAGAACCCGAGTTCCCGGAGCCTCGCCGAGATTTCCGGTCGGGACGTGAGGTGCCGAATGCGGACGCGCGATCCGATGGGTGCGTCGATAAGCGTCATGTGGACGTCGGTTCCCATTTATTCCCTTTTTTTACTGCACTGAGAGCATTTCCCGAAAATCTGCAACGTGGAGCTCTGCGGTGTGAACCCGTTCTCGCCGCAGACTTCGTCCTGCAATCTGTCGAGCCTGTCGTTGACGATCTCTATGATCTCGCCGCAGTCGAGGCATATCAGGTGGTGGTGCTGGGGGCGGCCAAACGCCTTCTCGTATCTGGACGTGTTCTCTGCGAACCTGTATTTCGAAACAAGCCCGCAGTCCTTGAGGAGATCAAGCGTATTGTAGACCGTCGCTTTCGAAA
>DATJPH010000201.1:0-3247 GCA_035506475.1 Bacteroidota bacterium
GCACTTCTTCGAGCACATGATGTTCAGGGGGACGAAGAAGTACCCCGGTCCCGTCTACGACAGTATCGTGACGTCGATCGGTGCGAGCGCCAACGCCTCCACCTCGGACGACATCACGGTCTTTCATCTGAATTTCGCGGCGGAGAACCTGGAGAAGGTGATCGAGGTGGAAAGCGACAGGTTCCAGAACCTCAACTACGATCTCGCCGGTTTCCAGACGGAATCAGGCGCGATTTACGGGGAATACCGGAAGGGGGTCACCAACCCGTACGAAGTCCTCGATGAGAAGGTGCGCGACCTGGCGTTCGACGTCCACACCTACAAACACACGACGATCGGGTTCGAGCGGGACATCAAGGCCATGCCGGAGGGGTATGACTACAGCATCGGCTTTTTCAAGCGGTTCTACCGCCCCGAGAACGTCGTCCTCCTTGTCGTCGGTGATATCAAGCCCGACGCCGTCCTCAAGCTTGTGAAGAAGTACTACGGCACGTGGGAGAAGGGGTACCAGCCCCCCGCGGTCCAGCAGGAACCGCCCCAGAAAGCCGAGCGGTCGGGCACCGTCACATATCCGGGGAAAACGCTCCCGATACTCGATATGGCATTCAAAGGCGATGCCTTCGATCCCGCGAACACCGACTTCGTCGCCGCCACGGTGTTCGGCGACCTGGCGTTCGGCGAGACGAGCGAAATCTACAAGAAGCTCTACATCCAGGAGCAGCGCGTGGACGTGCTCGGCGCAAGCATTCCCCCCGCGCGCGACATGCCCCTTTTCGAGATCACGGCCCGGGTCAAAAAGGAGGATGACGTCCCGGCAATTCAGGAGGAGATCCTGAAGACCATCGCGTACTTCCAGTCCACGCCCGTGGATGCACAGAGGCTGGCCGGCGTCAAGAAGCGGCGGCGCTACGAATTCCTGATGAGCCTGGATACCCCGGAGAGGGTCGCAAGCCGCCTTGCGCACTACGTCGCGATCTCCGGGGGGCTGGAGGCGGTCAACGCCTATTATACGGCGCTGGCGAAGGTAACTCCCGGTGACATCATGAACGCCGCGAAGAAATACTTCGTCCCCGAGCGCCGGACCACCGTGGTCCTGAAAGGAGAGGCGAAATGAACACCATCCCTGTCAAGACCGCGGCCCTTGCCGTCCTCATTTCTTCCATGACATTCGGAGCAGCGAGCGTGAAGACCGACAACTCCGTCCTCGTCCCGGTGAAGAACGACCCGACAGTCTGCTTCCGGATCTGGTTCAAGGTCGGCTCGCAGAATGATCCCGCGGGGAAGGAAGGTCTTGCGGCGATCACCGCCTCGATGCTCACCGACGGCTCGACGCAGAAGAACTCCTATGAGCAGATCCTGGACAAACTCTACCCCCTTGCGGCGGCGTACGACGCGACGGTGTCGGCGGAGATGACCGTCGTCTACGGGCGCGTCCACAAAGACAACCTCGCCGAGTACTACCCCCTGTTACTTGATGCGATGACGGCGCCTGCGTTCGCGCAGCAGGACCTCGACCGGATCAAGAGTCAGACGCTGAACTACCTTGAGAACACGCTCCGCTACTCGAGCGACGAGGAGCTCGGCAAGGCCGTTCTCTACAACGGGATATTTGCCGGGACGCCGTACGGGCACATCACCGCCGGCCTGGTCTCGAGCGTCAAGAGCATCACGCTCGACGACGTCAGGAGTTTCTACAGGACGTACTTCACAAGGGACAACCTCGTTATTGGCCTGGGCGGCGGATACGACGCTTCGCTCCTTGCGCGTCTGCACAAAGACCTCGCTGCTCTTCCCGCCGGGAAGCCCCTTCCGGTCGCACCCCCGGTGCCGGCGCCCCTGAGCGGCTTCAGGGCGACGATCGTCGAGAAGGACGCGCCGGCCACAGCGATAAGCATGGGCTTTCCGATCGACATCCTCCGGGGGAGCAAAGACTGGTACGCCCTGGCAATAGCGAACTCCTGGCTGGGAGAGCACAGGAATTCAAGCAGCCATCTCTACCAGGTGATACGGGAAGAACGCGGGCTGAACTACGGTGACTACTCCTACATCGAGAACTTCCCGGAAGGCGGCAGGAGGAGCGTTCCCCCGCAGAACGTCTGCAGGCGGAAGCAGATTTTCGAAATCTGGATCAGACCCGTCCCCCCCGAGGCGGGGCATTTCGCGCTCCGTGCGGCGCTGCGGGAATACCGGCACCTTGTGGAGAACGGACTGACGAAGGAGCAGTTCACGCTCACCCGGAATTTCCTGAGGAACTACGTTCTCAATTACGCCCCCACGACGATGGCGCGCCTCGGCTACGCGATCGACGACCGCTTCTACGGGATCAGGGGGAGCCACCTTGCGCAGTTCCGCGCGATGATGAAGACGCTGACGCTCGCCGACGTGAACAGAGCTATCAAGAAACACCTCCACTACGGCGACATGGCGATCGCCGTCGTCACGAAGGACGCGAAGGGCTTTCGCGACGAGCTCGTGAGCGACATGCCGAGCCCGGTCACGTACAGGACGAAGAAGCCGGAGTCCGTGCAAAACGAGGACAGGGAGATCGCGGTCTTTCCGGTGAAGCTCGCTCCGGGGGACGTGACGGTGGTTCCCGTCACGGAGGAATTCAGGTAGACGCCGTCCGCTTCCAGTAGAAGTAGAACGGGAGGCCGGCAAGGAGCAGCAGCAGGCCGACGAACGAGTCCGAGGACTGCTTCACGAGCGTGTTGACGACGAACCAGGTCGCCACCGCCACGAAGAGCACGGGGACCACAGGGTAACCAGGCACGCGGTAGGCCGGGTTGGCGGAAGGATGCTTCCGCCGCATGATGAATATCCCCGCGGCGCCCAGTGCGTAGAATATCCATGCGGCGAATATCACGTACGTGAATATCTGGTCGTACGTCCCCGTCAGCGTCAGGAGCGAGGCCCAGACCGCCTGGACGATGAGCGAGCGGGAGGGGGTGCGGTACTTCGGGTGCACCCTCCCCATCTGCCTGAAGAACATCCTGTCCCTCGCCATCGCGAAGTAGACCCTGGCCGTCGTCATCGACGTCGCGTTCACCGTGCCGAACGTCGATATCATCACCGCGGCCGAGATGAACATCCCGCCGTACCCCGTGAAGACCCTCTCCATCATGTCCGCCGCCACGAGCTTCGATCGCGCCATCTCCCCTATCGGCAGGACGTAGAGGTACGCCATGTTCGTCAGCACGTAGATGAAGATGACGGCGATCGTCCCCAGGATCAGCGCCCGGGGGATGTT
>DATJPH010000202.1:0-7583 GCA_035506475.1 Bacteroidota bacterium
TGTTCCTGTTGTACCAGCCGAACTTCGCACAGGCGGCGGCACAGAGATCGAACGCCTGTTCGTACGTCCCCCGCACTTTCACGACCGTGGCCCCGAAGACAAGGAGCTGCGTCACCTTCGGCACCGGTGCGCGCTCCGGAAGAAATATGACGCTCCGCAATCCGAACGAGGCGGTAAGGCCGGCAAGCGACGAGGCGGCGTTCCCCGTCGACGCGCAGGCGACCGTACGTGCATTGAACTCCCGGGCCTTCATCACCGCGATGGCGCTTGCCCTGTCCTTGAACGATCCGGTCGGATTTCTCCCCTCGTCCTTCAGGTAGACCCTTTGTATCCCCACCTCCTTCGCAAGCCGGGGGGCGGCATAGATCGGCGTCCACCCGATATGGAGCGGAGGCTTTTCAACGGCGGGAGTGACCGGGAGAAGCTCGGCGTAGAGCCAGAGGTCCCGGTTGCGGCCGGCCACCGATTCTCGGGTGAGCGTCCGGGAGGCGCGGAAGTAGTCATACCGGACGTCGAGTATCCCCTCCGACCCGCAGCCGGGACACGTCTGCACGTTCCCGTCCGGGACATGCCTCCCGCAGACGAGGCAGACGAGGTCGGTGACAAAATTTATGCGGGCGACGGTCATGCGTGTGCCTTCGATGAAAGCGTCCTGAGGCGCGCGGCCGCAAGGACGATAATTTCGTTCGTTGCCGGGATCTGGTAGTCGGGTTCGCATTCATGATTGCCGACCGCCGAGACCGCATCCTTGATCGCCAGCCACGCCGAGAGCGCCAGC
Organism: Bacteroidota bacterium; assembly: GCA_035506475.1. Classification (GTDB taxonomy): domain Bacteria; phylum Bacteroidota; class Ignavibacteria; order UBA10030; family UBA6906; genus Fen-1273. Next base: position 779 of record DATJPH010000202.1, read on the forward strand.
ATGAGCGGCGGCTCGGCCACCGCCTTGCTCCCGTGAATCGCGTTCGGGTTGGCGTACCCTTCAAGCAGGGCGACGCGGAAATCCTCCGGAATGTCGCGCACCGCGGGAATCTTGTACGTGTCGGGTGAGTGGGTCAGGAGACGCCCCTTCTCGTCCCAGAGTATTTCCTCGGTCGTGCACCACCCGAGCCCCTGCACGTATCCCCCCTCCACCTGTCCGATGTCGACGGCGGGGTTGAGCGAATCGCCGGCGTCGTACAGTATGTCGGTCCGGAGCAGCCTGTGGGCGCCGGTCAGCATGTCGACTTCCGCCTCCGTCACGCACATGCCGAACGCGTAGTAGTTAAATGGATGGCCCCACCCTTTCTCCTTATCCCAGCCGATGCCGGGGACAGCGTAGAAGCCCTCCGCGCTCAGGCTCACCTGGCGGAGGAGCATCAACTCCATCACGGCCCCGAAGGGCATGCTGCGCCCGGCACGCTTCCCGTCGAATACCCGGCCGCCGGCAAACTCGATATCCCCGGGGGCCGATTCCCCGCCGCCGTTCCCGGGCGCGGTACTGTTGAAGTGCGCCGCCAGTGATGCGGCGATACGGGCCTTGAGAACGCGGGCGGCATCGCGCACCGCCGCGCCGTTGAGATCGGCCCCCGAGGATGCCGCAGTCGCCGATGTGTTCGGCACCTTCGAGGTGTTCGTGGCGCCGACCCGGACGGTGGCGACGTCCACGCCGAACTCCCGCGCGGCGATCTGCCGGATCTTCGTGTGGAGCCCCTGCCCCATTTCGATCCCGCCGTGGCTGACAAGTATGCTCCCGTCCCTGTAGATGTGGACGAGCGCCCCCGCCTTGTTCAGAAACGTGGTCGTGAACGCAATCCCGAATTTCACCGGGGTGAGGGCAAGCCCCCGTTTCACGAACTCGTGTGACGCGTTGAAGGCATCCGCCGCAGCGCGCCGTTCTCCGTATCCCGAGGAGGCGATGAGCCGGTCGTAGAGGAGGTGCAGCCGGTTGTTCTCGACCGTCTGACCGTAGTGCGTCACGTTCCGGTCGCCGGTCCCGTAGAAATTGCGGCTCCGCACGTCCGCGGCGTCGATCCCGAGCTCGCGCGCGACCCGGTCGATGACCGTCTCCATGGCGGCCATCGCCTGCGGTGCGCCGAACCCGCGCATGGCGGTGTTGGACGGGAGATTCGTTTTCCAGACCCTCGCCGTCACGCCCATGTGAGGTATATAGTAGGCGCTGTCGGCATGGAGCATCGCCCGTTCCATGATGGCGAACGAGAGGTCGGATGCCATGCCGCCGTCGGAATTCATCTCGAAATTCACCGCCCGGATCATCCCGTCGTCGTCGAACCCCGCCTCGTAACGGATCAGGTACCTGTGGCGCTTCCCGGTGATGATCATGTCGTCGTCCCGGAAGAGACGGATCTTCACCGGCCGTCCGGAGGCGCGCGCAAGAAGCGCGGCCCAGGCCGCGACATGGTTTGCCTGCGTCTCCTTGCCGCCGAATCCCCCGCCGAGCCGGCGGACCTCGACGACGACATTATTCTTCCTGATGCCGAGGACCTCCGCGATGATCGCCTGCGTCTCCGAGGGGTGCTGCGTCGAGCTGAACGCCGTGATCTCCCCGGCCTCCCCCGGTACGCAGAGACAGGCCTGCGACTCGAGGTACCAGTGCTCCTGAGCGCCCGTGCGAAGCTCCCCCTGTATGACGCGGGGCGAGGACCGGAGGGCGTCATCAGGGTCCCCGCGGCGCATCGTCCGCCCGGGACCGAGAAGACTCTTCTGCCGTATCGCCGATTCGATATCGAGTATCGGCTCGAGCGGCTCATATTCGATGCGGAGGCGCGCCTCCGCGCGGCGGGCCGTCTCATCGTCGACGGCGGCGATCAGGACGACGGCCTGGCCTGCGCAGCGGACCTCCCCCTCGGCAAGGCACGGCTCGTCCGGGATCACGGGCCCCATCTGGTTCTCGCCGGGGATGTCCCGGTGACAGAGGACGGCATGCACGCCGGGAACCGCGCGCGCCGCGTCGAGGTCGATGCTCACGATGCGCGCCCGGGCGTGAGGGCTGTAATGGACCCTCCCGGCCAGGAGACCCGCGGGGGGGGCGATGTCATCGATATAGACCGCCTCCCCCGTAACGTGGAGTTCCGCGCTCTCGTGTCTGTATGATGCGCTCTCTGCGGCCATCACTCAACCCTTCGAATCGAGCCAGAACCTGAGCAGGAGATTCTTCGCGGCGGCCATCCGGAACTCCGCGCTTCCGCGGACATCTGTGATCGGGCGGAAATCCCGGGGGAGAATCCCGGCCGCCTCCTCGACGGTCTCACGCGACCAGCGCTTCCCGACGAGGAATTGCTCGGTGTTCGATGCGCGTTTCGTCCGTTCGGCCATCCCCCCGTAGGCAAGCGTCAGCGTCCGCACGCTGCCTGTCCCGTCCTTCTCGAGCCGGAACCCCGCGCTCAGCGTCGCGATATCGAGGTCGCGCCGCCGCGAGACTTTGTACGACCGGACGAACGCCCCGTCGGGAGCCGGGATGTGCACGGCGACGATCAGCTCGTCCGGCTCCCTGAGCGTCTTCCTGTACCCGGTGAAGAATCCGTCCAGAGGGAGAGTACGGACGCCACGGTAGCTCTGCAGGACGACGCGTGCTCCGTAGGCGACAAGGACAGGAGCCGTGTCGCCGATCGGTGAGGCGGTCCCGAGGTTGCCGCCGAGCGTTGCGCAGTTTCGAATTTGACGAGACGCAAAGACGGAGAGGGTTTCGGCAAGCGCGGGGAAATTCTCCCTCAGGACCGGCGCAACATCGGCCAGAGGAATGCCTGCGCCGAGCTGCAGCACGCCGGCTGCCACGCCCACGCCCCTGAGCTCCTCCAGGGCTCCCAGGTCAATCACCGTTCCCAACCGTTCCTGCCGCTTGGTGACGCGGAGCGCGGCGTCCGTCGCCCCGCTGATCACCGTGGCGTCCGGGAATTTCCTCAGGGCGTCCAGCGCGTTGCTTATAGACTCCGGGCGGTAGTACCGCTCCATCCCCGTGCGTATCTCCACGTCCCCGCGGGGGAGCGATCCGAGCGCTGCGAGGACGTCTTTTTCACGAACTGTGAAATGGTCACGGGGTCCCCGCGCGCAGGCTTCCATCGCGGCATCCACGATGGGTCGGTATCCCGTGCAGCGGCAGAGATTCCCCGTGAGCGCATCCTCGACGTCCGCGCGCGACGGGTGCGAAGAGCTCTTGTAGAGCGCGAACATCGACATGACAAACCCCGGTGTGCAGAACCCGCACTGGCTCCCGTGGTGCGCGACGAGCGCTTCCTGGACAGGATGGAGCGCGCCGTCAGGCGATCGGAGATCCTCGACCGTGATGAGCTGTTTCCCGTCGATCATGGGGAGGAAGAGGAGGCAGGAATCGACGGCGCGGTAGGCGAGGCCCCCGTCCCCCGAGGGAGCGGCGATCACGACGGTGCAGGCACCGCAATCCCCTTCGGCGCACCCTTCCTTCACCCCCCTGTGGGACGGGAGCGACCGGAGGTAGTCGAGGACCGTCGTGGTCGGGCGGATCGACTTCTCACGAGAGAAATCGATCTCCACGGGACTTCCGTCAAGCAGAAACGTTATGGTATTCCGCATGGAAGTGTGATCCGCCCCGATAAAAATGCGGGGCCCGTACCGTCTGAATGATGGGGCCCCAGAAATTCAAATAGCGGACAGTCTGCCACATCATGGTACAGATTCCCGTCGCAGAATTCAACACTCGTGGGGGGCGCTTGAAGTCCACCCCTCACTTTACAGTATTTTGAAGCATATTCGGCTCCCCCGATGCCGATGGAATCCTTGATTGTCGGAGAACCAGACCTTACATTGCAAATGCGTTCAGTGAGAGCTCACAAGGAGTTCGTTGAAATAGGCCCCTGGTCCTTCCGGATCGGGGGCTCATACTTTTTGCACGCGAGGCTTCTGATCCAGAAAGGAATTCGCAATGAACCGATCAACTTCAGTCCTACTTCTCGCCCTGGCAATTCTGCTGGCTCTTTCTGGAACCCGGGCACAGGTCATCTGGCAGAAATCTCCGTCAAACCCCGTCATGCCGGAATGGGACGGACTTGTCGACAACCCGAACTACTACAAATATGCAATGGAGGCTTCGGTGTCTTACGACAGCTCCGCGCAGATCTACCGGATGTGGTTCACATCTCTGGCAGAGGGATTCGGGACGAGCTTCGTAATTTCCAGCGCAATATCTCCGGATGGACAGGACTGGTACGCCAGCATGAAGGGTCCGGTGTACAGGGTCGCCACGGGCGGCTATGACAATTCGGTGCGGGCCCCGAGAGTGATACGAGACCAGCAGGGCTATAAGATGTACTACACAGGTCAAAACGGGAATTCATATGCCATAGGGCTCGCGACGTCGACAGACGGCAAATCGTGGCAGCGGTATGCGAACACCCCCATTCTGACACCGGATTCGGCGAGTAAATGGGATTCTCTTGCGCAAGCCTTCTGCAGCGTGTATTACAACGACACGACATACTATATGTGGTATGCAGGTGGAGACGGGATCAACGGCGGCATCGGACTGGCAACGTCAAGTGACGGGATCCACTGGACTCACGCCCCCGGAAACCCCGTCTTTACCAAGTCACATTCCGGCTGGGATTCGGCCGCCGTCTCCGGCCCTTGCGTCGTGCGCGTGGGGAAGACATTCTACATGTTTTACGGCGGATCGACGGATACGTTTACACTCTCCAAGTTCGCCATCGGGCTGGCAACATCCCTGGACGGCATTCACTGGACGAGAGTCGGTACGAGCCCGGTACTTACTCTCGGTGCAGGATGGGACGGCGGCGCGATCGGCAACCTTTCCGTGCTCTATCGCAACGGAACATTCGAAATGTGGTACTCGGGGCTCTCGACGATCACAGGACACTGGCAGATCGGATACGCGACGTCTCCGCTCGCGATCCTCGGCGTTCAGAGTCAGCGCACAGCACCTGAAGCGTACTCGCTTGAACAGAATTTCCCGAATCCGTTCAACCCATCCACGGTCATCCGCTACGGCCTCCCCCTGAGATCGCACGTCACGCTCTCGGTGTTCAACACGCTGGGGCAGGAGGTTGCCAGACTTGTGAACGCGACGGAAGAGGCGGGCTACCATGACGTTCGATTCGACGCAACCGCGTACGCCAGCGGGGTCTACTTCTACCGCCTGGAAGCGGGGAGTCACGTCGAGTCACGTAAACTCGTTTTGCTGCGATAGAAAGCCTGGCTCCCGGCGCGAATTGACTTCGCACGCGGCGGGCACTACTCGGCGAGAGTCACCACCTCGACGGCGATCACCCATCTCCTCCTGGCGTCCTTGCGCCAGACGCGGACATAGTACCCGGAGGGGTCGTTCGCATTCTTGTTCAAGCGCCAGGCTCCGTATGTGTAGCCCATATCGCCTGCCGCGGACACATCCCCCCGCATTGGTTCAAGCGAACGAGGTGCCGTCCCCTTCACCAGGTAGGCAAGGATCGCGTCCTTCCCCGTTATCGGCACAAGACCCTCTCTCATAGCGCAAGCGTGCGGATCGAGGAGCTTCTGATAGGCGCCCCGAACACCCCCCTTCCCCGCATTCTGCAGAAATTTCCGGTCAAGACTGATGAGCTCGCCGGATGCCGCCTTGCCTCCGACGGGGATTCCTCCCGTTTTGAATTTTGCATGAACGGCAGGGGCGGTCTTCTGGCCAAAATATCTCTCCACCACGGCCGTCGAACCCGTTCCGACGTCGACCGCTACTTTCCAGTTCCCGTCTTCCTGTTTCTTCCAGATCGAGAAATAGAACCCGTACCAGACCGGCGCATTCTGCTTCGCGCTGTCTCTAAGAGTCGACGGCCCCATTGTGTATCCCATATCTTCTGAGGAGGAGACATCGGCCAGGATAGGCTCCCAGTACAAGGTCCGAGCGAGGGGATGTGCCGGGGGCGGCGTCTTCAACGCCGCTTCTTTGTAGAGATGGGGCTTCGGGGAGATCGAGACCCCGTCGTCAGCGAAGTACCTCATGAACGACGCCCGGATACCTTCCTGCAGGCTCGTCGCCGCAAAGCCTCTCTCGGTATTGACAAGCGATTCAAACGGGGAAGGGGATTTTTTCTGGGGAGCGTCAACGCCGGGTAGCAGGGCGGCGATCAGCATCGCTGAGATCAGGGAGGTCATATGGGGCTCCTCTGGTGTGAATCCGTGTTGCACGCAAACGAAACCTCCGCGAAATATAGCATTTTGACTGGTATGAATCACAGGAGAAAAGGGCTCACGTGGCTTTTTTCTGACCCTTTTTGCACATTGGAGCATTACACAGAGTGAAAATTCGACCAACCACACGAATGCTGAAGGGAGCGAGGGATGCCGATTTACGACTATAAATGTGCGGAGTGCGGCACGATCTACGATGTGTTCCACAAAGTGCGCGAAGTAGCAGAAGACGTCGTCTGTCCGAAGTGCAGTTCGAGCAGACACGTCCGCCTGATATCAGCGCCGGCGGTTAGCGTCAAGGGATCCGGCAATTCGATGCCGGAGTCGATGCCCCAATGCGGGGACGGTTCATGCTGCGGAGGGTCGTGCGGTCTGAACTAGGGACACGCAAACCGGAGTCTGATATGGAATACGGTTTTACGCGCACGGTGAATCTGCCATACGAGACGGCGGTGCGCTGCGTGACGGAGGAACTGAAGAACCAGGGCTTCGGTGTGCTGACAACGATCGACGTGAAGGAGACGCTGAAGCAGAGGCTGAACGTGGACTTCACGAAGTACGTGATACTCGGGGCA
>DATJPH010000203.1:0-7974 GCA_035506475.1 Bacteroidota bacterium
ATTCTGTCTCACAGTCTTCACCGTCCTCTTCGCCGTCGCGATCGCCTCCGGGACGAGGGAGAGATCGTCGCGCATCAGCGTTATCCCCGACGACTCCACGGCTATCTGCGCGCCGGACCCCATGGCGATGCCCAGGTCGGCCTGCGCGATGGCCGGGGCGTCATTCACACCGTCGCCGACCATGACGACATTCCCCCCTTCGGCCTGCATCCGGGAGATCAACGCCACCTTCGCCGCGGGAAGAGCGTCCGAAACGCACTCCCCTATTCCGGCGGCCCCGGCAACGGCCAGGGCGGTCGCGCGCGCGTCGCCGGAGAGAAGCACCACTCGTATTCCACGTTCCGTCAGGGCATGCACAGCAGCGGCACCCCCCTCCTTCAGCATGTCGCCGAAGACGCACACGCCGGCAGAAACCATCCCCTCCAGCCCAAAATACGTAATAGTCTTTCCATCTGCACGCTCCCGTTCCACAGCATCCCGATCGGCTTCCGTCGTCTTGAATCCCTCCACGCCGACGAACGCCTCCGTCCCGATCACGACGCGCCTCCCGTCGACCCTGCCCGCCACCCCCCGTCCCTGCTCGTGGCGCGATTCAGAAGGTTCTGAGAGCGCAATCCCCCGTTCCCCGCACGCATCCACGATGGAGGCTGCCAGAGGATGCCCGGAAGAGCGTTCAAGCGATCCCAGGAGCCGGAGCGCGGTCCGTTCGTCCCCGCCGGGCGCACGGCATTCCAGGAATGCGAACCGGCCTTCCGTGAGCGTCCCGGTCTTGTCGAAGACGACAACGGTCGCCGCCGCGGCGCGCTGCAGCGCCTCTGCATCCCGGATCAGTATCCCTTTCTTCGCCGCGCTGCCGATACCGGCAGCGATCGCAAGGGGGGTCGCCATGCCGAGGACGCAGGGGCAGGCGATCACGAGAACCGTGATGGAGCGGAGGAGGGCTTCTTCTCCGCCATGCCCTGTGAGATAGACGACGAGGCCCGTCGCAACGGACAGAAGGAGAACCGACGGGATGAACACGCGGGCGATCCTGTCCACCGAGCGCTCGAGCGGCGATTTCACGGAGAGCGCCCTCTCGACCAACCGTATGATCCCCGCAATGACCGTCTCTTCCCCCACGGACGTGGCCCGGACCGTCATGTGGCCGTTAAGGTCCATCGACGAGGCAATCACGCGATCCCCCGGTTGCTTCCGGACAGGACGTGATTCTCCGGTCAGGAGCGACTCGTCCACGGCGGCCTCTCCCTTGAGGACGACTCCGTCGGCCGGGATCTTTTCTCCCGGCCTGACGACAAATTCATCCCCGGGACGGAGCCTCTCGCACGCGACGAGGCGTTCGACGCCTGAGGCCAGTATGCGCACTTTGCGGGGGAGCATCCGGTTGAGACCGCCGATCCCCTCGGACGCCCTCTGTTTTGCCGAAACCTCGAGGAATTTTCCGACAAGGAGGAGTGCAACAAGGCTTGCGGAAGTGTCGAAGTAGAGCGTCAGGCTCCCCGCAACGACCGAATGCACGCTGTAGAAAAACGAGGCGAGTATCCCTATGGTAAAGAGGACTTCCATCGTCGGGGCTCCGTTCCTCACGCCGGCCCACGCCTTCCTGTGGATGGGGAGCCCGCACCAGAAGACCGACGGAAGCGCAAGGCCGAGGAGAATCCAGGGGACGAGCGCCGCCATCTCGGGCGCGAGCTCCTGGAAGTAGCCGACGTAGAGGACGTAGCTGAAGAACATGATGTTCATCATCAGGAAGAGCGCGACGCCCATCCTGACGAGGAGGGAACGCCGTTCTTCCGCGCGCGCGTCGGACAGGGATGCGGGAGAGGAAACGCGGTACCCGAGGCGTTCAATCGCGGCGCCGATCGCCGCGGGGGGGGTCTGTTCGGGCAGGTAGGAGATCCTCGCGGTGTCCGAGGCGTACATGACGTTTGCGCGGACCACCCCCTTCTGCGAGGATACCACTTTTTCTATGAGCCAGGAGCAGGAGGAGCACCACATCCCCTCGATGTGGTAGACGATTTCCGCGGCGGCATCCGGGGCCGCCGGCGCATCGGCCGGGCCGGACAGATCGTCTGGTCTGCCGATGATTCCCAGCTGCAGGCTCGTCCTGTAGAGATCCGAACTCCGGAAGTCCCCCCCGAGAAGGCCGCTCTCGGAAAGGAGGAGGAACACCTTCCTGCACCCGCTGCAGCAGAAGAGGGCGTCCTCTCCGTTTACCGGCACACGGTGGGGATGGCGCGGCAGGGCCAGCCCGCAGAGCGTGCAGACGCCTTCCGCGGCGGCGGGAGCCGGACCGGTCATCGGGGCCGACACTAGTGGCCGGCCGTAACGACCCGACCGTCCTCGTATTTCACCGCGTGCACCGGATGCTGGAGCGACACTATCCAGACGATGATGAGAACGCCGACGAACAACGCAATCGTGCCGTACATCGCTCGCTTCATATCCTCCTCACGAAGTGAACATGTGCATTCATATCCCGCCGGCCGGTTCCGGCATGAAAAACACCGCCTCGGTTGTCGCCGCGACGGCCGTGTCGGCGACGTTCATCGCTTTCAACATGAGCCGGTTCGGCCCCGGATGGAAGTTCCCGCCGGCGGTGCTTATCGAGAACCTGATCGTGCGGGCCTCGCGGGATTTAAGCGGGACGGGGTTCGTGCCGACATGCAGCGTGCACCCGGGTGCCGCGGGGGCCCCGATGCACTCGAGCGAAAACCGGCCGTCGGTCATGCTCCGGTTGCTGACGTTCATCGTGTAGTCGTTGTAGATGAGCCCGTCTTCCCCCCTGCGGAAGAGCGTGGAGCGGTCACCGCTGACGCTCAGCGAGACGGGCTGCCTGATATCGACAAGAACGACGAGCACGGCGGTGTAGGCGAGCGTCAGGGCGAGCATGATCCACCGCCTGGCATCGACGAACCCCAGCTTCGCGGCGAGCCCCCCGGACGTTTCCCGGGTGCCCCAGGAAAACCGGATCAGCGTCGGCCTGTTCATTCTCCCGAGAATCTGCGCACAGGCGTCGACGCATTCCCCGCACTGTATGCATTCGCTCTGGTAGGGGGATTCGCGAATGTCGATCCCCATCGAGCAGACACGGAGGCACGCCTTGCACTCGATGCACTCTTCGTCCGCCTCCGTTTTGTACCGCACGATCTGCGTCCGGGCGTCGGTGACGAGCATCTGCATCATGCCGTAGGGGCACGCCTTTGCGCAGAATTTCTCCCTCCAGAACAGCCCGTCGACGAGGACCAGCAGGGCAATCCCCGCAATGATCCCCCAGGTGACGGCGCCGAGCGTCCCGGATGCGATGTCGCGGATCATCGAGACCGGGTCGACGAAATATGCGACGAGGTTGAACCCGATCAGGAGCGCGACAGCCCCCGTGCCTGCGGCCACGGCCCCGGAGGATGCGGCGCGGCGCCAGAGGGGACCCCCCGAGCGGGGGACCCTGAACAGCCGCTTCATCTTCCCTTCCCACCAGCGGACGAGCTCGCTGACCACCGTCTGCGGACACATCCATCCGCACCAAATCCTCCCGTAGAGCATCGAGAACATCACGATGATCCAGAGGAGGAGCATCAGGGCGAGGAAGAGGAGGTAGAACTCGTCGACCCAGAGGACCTTGTTGAAGAAATAGAACCGGAGCGTGGGGATGTCGAGCCGGAAAATGTTCAGAAACGGCATCACGACGATGGCAAGCGTGCTGAGCGCTTCGACGAGACGCCGTTTCCGGTGGTACGTTGCCAGGGCCCGGATCACTTTGCGAGCTCTGACTTGATCTTCTCCTGCTGCTCCTGGTAGTTCGATTTCCAGTTCCAGTTTGCATACAGGTAGTAGAGGCTGCTCAGGGCGATGACGACGTAGGCGATTCTGAGGAACCACCCCGGTCCCCGCTCGTGATTCTGCGCTATGGGATCGTCGTTATAATCGATCGCGGGATCACTCATTGTGCATTCTCCTTTGGTGTCGTCGCTGGAACGGACTCCCCGGGCGGGGGTGCGGGGGCGCGCTTTGCCTGGAGCGCCCTTGCCTGTTCGACCCCCTCCTCGCGCCACCGGTAATTCGTCCCCAGCTTCTGGATGTAGGCCACGAGCGCGATCGCCTCGTCCGTCGGCTGGCCCGCCTTATCGTACAGCCATGTGTACGCGGGCATGAGCGAACCCGGCGAGGTGCTCCGCGGGTCGCGGAAGTGGTTCAGATGCCAGGTGTTGTCATACTTTCCCCCCACCCTGGCGAGGTCCGGGCCGACCCGTCGCGTGCCGAGCAGGTGCGGCTGATCGTACACGTATTCCCCCGGCTGGGACGGAGGGGCCTGGATGAGCGCGCGGATCCCGAACCGCTTGAACGTCTCCTCCTCGCCCATCCCGTAGCGCTGCGTCTCTTCAAGCAGGTTGCGCACCTGCTGGGTATGACAGTACATGCATCCTTCCCTCTCGTAGATCCTCTTCCCCCTGAGCTCGAGTGCCGTGTACGGCTTCGCGTCTTTCGTGGGGGTGTAGAGCGACCGGTCCATCAGGGGGACGATCATCGTAAAGTAGGTCCCCAGGAACATGAACGCCGCGACCACGATGACGAGCAGGAACGCTTTCGCTTCGAGTTTCATTGTCTGGTCTCCGTTCGGTTAGGCGATGGCCGGTGTGGGTTGCCCGCCGCCGCGCGCGGTCTTCAGGACGTTGAACGCGAACAGGAGCTGGGCGCCGATCATGAGGAGGGCGGAAAAGAGCCGTACCACGTAGTACGGGAACATGGACTTCACGGTGTCGAGGAACGCAATCGTGTAGTTCATCCACTGAAGTCCCTGCAGGAACCCGCCGATCCAGAGGCTGACAGCAAAGCCGAGGAACCCGACGAAGGAGAGCCAGAAATGCCATTCCCCCAGCCTGTCCGAATACATCGGGCGTTTCAGAATTTTCGGGAGCGTGTAGTAGATCCCCGCCATCGCAAAGAACGAGAATGCCCCAAAGACCGCCATGTGCGCGTGGCCGATGATCCAGTCGGTTTTGCTGACGATCTGGTTGACGGTCCGGAGAGAATGCATCGGGCCCTGGAAGCATGTCAGAAGGTAGAACGTGGTCCCCGCGACGAGGAATTTCACGATATAGTTCCCCTGCGTCCATTTCCCGCGGAGCGTCCCGTAGAAATTGGTGACCGCGGTCCAGACAGGGATCAGGAGCGAGATGCTGAAGAGGATCGCCACGGTCTGCAGCCAGGTCGGGATGGGGCCGAAGATGATGTGGTGTGCGCCGTTCCAGATGTAAAGGAACGCGATAGTCCAGAACCCGATGATGGAGAGCTTATGGCTGTAGAGCGGGTTCCCCGTCGACTTCGGGATGAAGTAATAGGCCATCGCAAGCCCCATCGGGGTGAAGATCAGCCCGACGGCGTTGTGGCCGAACCACCAGTTGACGTTCGCGTCGTTGACGCCGGAGTAGACCGGCAGGTTCCCGACGATCCAGAGGACCGCCGTCCAGATGAGCGTCCCCATCAGGTACCAGAGGCTCACGTACATCTGCTCCCTCTCCTTCGACCGCTGCGCGATCGTCACGAACATGTTGACGGAGAACATGACCCATGCGATCGTCACGAGGATGTCGAGTGTCGTGTTGAGCTCGAGATACTCCTTCGCCTGCGTGTCGCCCGCGGCGAGCGTCACGACCGCCCCAAGGATGATGACAATCCAGAGGCCGAGCGTCGCAAGCCCGAGTTTTTCGCTCCAGAGCTTCCTGCCGCAGAGACGGGGGACGACGAAGTACGCAAGCCCCATGTTCGCGGCAAGGAGCCACCCGAAGAGGACCCCGTTCGTGTGGATGGGGCGGACGCGCCCGGAGCTTATCGCGGCGATCCCCCCGAGGAATTCGGGGAAGACGAATCGGGTGGCCATCAGAAGGCCGATCAAAATGGTCACGAGAAAAAACGTCACGGAGGTGTAGATGAACCACCGTGCGCTTGTGTCCTCGTGGACGACACCGGTGCCTGTCATGGAGATTCCTTTCGCGATCGTTGACGGTAACTGTTATTTGCTCCCGGATGCATCCCCCGCACGCGCCTGCATTTCCCGGTTCCCTTCGAACCGGAGGAAGGATATTGCCTCCCATCGTTCGGCGTCGCTCAGGACCCCGATCCACGGCTGCATCGAGGTCCCGGGAACGCCGTTGGTAATCGAATCGTAGACCCGCGCGTCCGACAGATATTCGATAAAAGGCTTCTCCCCCCACGACGTGACGGCGATGAGGTTTCTCGGCGCGGGGACAAGATTGGGGGCAAGGACGCCGTGCCCGTCGGCCTTCTGCCCGTGGCAGCTCGCGCAGTAATTGAAGAAGATCTTCTTCCCGGCTGCCGCGGACTGCTCGTCAAGTGGCAGCGGATTCCTGACGCCCGGATCGACCGCTTGCCGCGTGATGCTGTTCGGAACAGAAATCGTATCGTCGGCAGTCAGGGACCGTATGTAGTGGATCACGTTCCACCGGCGTTCCGGGGCGATGTTGAGTTCCCACGCCGGCATGGCCGTTCCGCGGACGCCGCCGCTAATAGAGCTGTACAGCCTTTCGTCCGAGAGGTGCTTCACGAACTGCGCGTTCCTGAGGTTCTGCGGTTTCGGATCGAGGTTGAGGGACTCCGGCCCGCGCCCGTCCGCACGCCGCCCGTGGCAGCCGGAACAGTATTCGAAGAAGACGCCCTCCCCCGCGTGTATCGATTCCGGGGTCACCGGGGGGGAAACGGGCGCGGGGCTGTCCCCGGCGTCGAGCCGGCTCCCTGCGACGGCAACAACCAGTGCCAGCGCGCCGGAGGCGGCTGCACAGCGGAAACCTCTCTGCCATCGGGTCATGCGTCTGCTCCCTGTCGCTGTTATCGTATCGTTCACAATCAGGCCGGCGGCGCGCAGCAGGCGGCTCCCTGCGGCTCGACGATGCCGAGAAACGGGATGTGCAGGCCGCGAAGCAGGAGCACAATCCCCATCAGGATGATCGACACCGCCGCCAGGCGCTCCGCCCCTTTGCGGAGCCGGGCCGAAAACATGGAGGAAAAGCCCCCGAGCGCGCCGAGCGCCGGGGTCATGCCGAGCGCGAACACGGCCATCGTGAGCGCGCCCGCCCCGACAGACTCCGCCGCCGCCGCCCTGGCGAGCATGCCGTAGAGGAGACCGCACGGGAGGAGAGGCGTCAGGAGACCGAGCGCAAGCGTGTGTGCCGGCGTCGCCCCCTTCAGCACGCGTGCATGGAGCCGTGTGACGGCCCCCCCGCCGATCGCAATGCGCGCGGGGATGCTCACCCAGCCCAGCATCGCCGCGCCCGCCACCACCATGACGATCCCGGCGCCGATCGCGACGTAGTCCCCGGCATTCTTCACCCACGCGAGCCGGAGCCCCGCCGCGCTCAGCAGTGCTCCCAGGGCCGCATAGGCAATCACACGCCCCCCGTTGTACGTGCCGTGGCGGAGCAGCCCCGCGCCGAAACGGAGCCCTGGCGCCGCCGCGGCGCCGCGCGCCGAGTACGCGAGAACGACGGCTCCGCACATGCCGATACAGTGAAGGCTCGCAAGCGCGCCGGTGAGGAATATCAAGCCGTACTCGATCATCGGTCCTTTGCCGGCGCGTACACCAGGGCGTTATCCACGGTCAGTTTCCGGAGGGAGGAGAGGTAGAGGGCGATCGCCTCAAGCTCGGAGTTCGAGTACTCGAAGTCGGGCATGATCGATCCGCCGATGACCGAGCGCGGGTTGATGTGGTGCTGGATCATGTACTCCTTCGTCCTCTGCAATCCGTACACGCTCAGATCGGGGCCGATTTTTCCCCCCGCGCCGTTGATCGTGTGACATGCGTTGCTTGCCATCTCCCTGAAAAGCGTCTCGCCGGCGGCGGCAGTCAGGGGGACTTCGGCCGGTTTCCTCGCCTTCCACACCTTCAGGCTGTCGTGCTGCGTGACGGGCCCGCGGACAAGGTTTACGCCTGTCTGGCTCTTCAGGTAGACGGTGAGCGCGGTG
>DATJPH010000204.1:0-3443 GCA_035506475.1 Bacteroidota bacterium
AGTATAGCCGCCGCCTGTCTGCTCGTATTCTCCTCCTGCAGCACGCTCAGGCTTGAAAACGTCGATTTCGGCTGGCCGGTGGAGAGCGTCGTTACCGTCAGCTCCACAAACGCGATCGAAGATGTCCGCTACTCCGTCTCCGCCCACGTCGCGGGACTCGCCCAGGAGGAGTTCCAGGATTCCACCGCCCTGCGCGGAGCGAAACTCCGTCTCCTGAGGAGTTCGGAGGGATACTATTTTCTCACCGGTCCGAAATTCAAGCACGTCTACGTGTTCTCGCCGGGTGCTTCCTCCCTCACGCTCAACAGGGCGATCCCCGTCTCGGAGACAGGCCTGAGGAACCCCGCGCTGAACCAGCGCCCGCCGTACGTCGAGCTCCTCGACGGCGACAACGCCCGCACGCTCCTCACGTCCGACGACATCCTCGAGGTGAAGAAATGAACAGATTATGGATTCTCGTCCTGCTCACGGCCGGACTCTCCTTGTCCGCACCGGCGCAGCAATCCGACTACGCGCTCAAGAGCGATTTCGAGGCCCGGTACAGGCAGATCGAGGCGCGACTTGACTCGGCATCGACGACGGAGGAGATCGACTCGCTGAAAGGGGAGATCGGCAGGCTCGAATCGGACTACGCCGCCCACCAGCAGTTCCTCGACAAGGCACTCTACCCGCTGACATTCGGCGAGAGCATCGTGAAGCTCCGCTCGCTCCAGGTCCTGACGTACGACCGCGTGTACCTCATCCGGACACAGGGGCTGAAGCTGAGCGATCTCGAGGCGCGCATCAACTCGCTCACGACGCGGCTTGATTCGCTCACCGCACAGCGCGATCAGCTCTTCGGCGAGCTCCAGGAGAGTAAAAAATCGCTCTCCGCCCTCCGCGAAGCCGTCAGGAGGCTCACCGCGAACCTGGGGGCGAAAGACAGGCTGATATTCGCGATCGTGGATTCGATTTTCCTGCCGTACGGGAAAGATCTCCACCAGGTCGCCGACGTCCAGAAAGAGGCGATCGGCCAGAGGCTGGAAAAGGCGAACGTGGTCACGCGCGTCTACGAGATCGCCGCGGACAACGTCAAGTTCCTTGACGTGACACAGCTCCAGGGGAGAGACTACGGCAACCTCATCGAGCAGTACGAGGCGTTCACCGGGCGCTGGGCGGCGCTGAGGCAGAAGATGACCGACGTGGCGGCGACCGATGTGACCCTCCCGGCAGCGGCCCCGGGGAAGGGCTCATCGAAGACGCCGGGTGTGCGGGGGAGCGCACGGGAAAGCCGGGGGGCGTCGGAAACCGCGGCCGCGCAGGCAGGACATGTGGATTCGGTCCTCGCCGAGTGGCACACGAAACTGAACGCGGGGTTCTGGGGGGGGCTCCGGAGAGAATTCACGCAGGCCGGGATCACCGTCGCGCCGTTCAGCGACGGGCCGTCGTTCTCGTCAAGCATCCGCGCCTATGTCGCCTCGCTCACCGCGAGCAAGCAGGACCCGCAGCCGTTCGTCGAGGCCCTCTGGAAACAGAAGATCGACAGAGAGTGGCGCGACGGTCTGACCAAGGACGCCATGCTCGGGAAGACCGAGTACGCTGCGCTCGACAAGATCGTGAGCGAACTCTCCCGGGACACCATCGACACCACGTTTATCCTCTACATTGCGGGGATCCTCCTGATCGCCGCGGCGATCTGGTTCTTCGTGTTCAGGAAGAAGAAGCCCGCACAGCCCGCACCGGCGGAATGATCTGAGGCACGGCACCCCCCGGGGGGAACCTACTTTCCCCCGGGGTCCGCGTAGAAGTCGATCATCCGCTCGATCGCCGCGCTGCAGACAGGATCGAAATCCGCCAGGCTCAGGGAGAACATCCTGCAGTCGACGGAGGGACGGTAAAGCCCTTTCGACACGTACCCCGCACCTTCAAAGACGCCGACTTTTCCCGCAAATGCCGACCTCCGGAGTATCTCCTCCTCGCTCTTCCTCAGAGGTTCCCGCTTCACGTAGTACTCAGGCGCCAGACGGTCGAGTTTCCCGCGGATCGCCTCCAGGCTGTCGTACGCCGTCTTCTCCCACGGGGTCGGCACGGGAACGCCGGGTGAGAGCAGCGCCTTCCATTTGACGTGATCCGCATCGGCGCCCGCCGTGACGTTGGGCTCCCACGGTTCGATCCCGGGGAGATAGAAGTCGTTATATCCCGTGGATGAGGTGTAGTATTCGTCGGCGAGGCCGGCGAACGAGTGCCCGAATTCGTGCACGAACACGTAGTCCATCTGCCACCCCTGGCCTGGCACCACCTCGTTCGTGTAGGTGGTCGCATACAGGTTATAGATCCCGCCGCCGCCGTACCGCGAATCGTTGACGAGTATGCAGAGGAAGTCGTACGGCGCCGCGGCCGCAATATCCCGGACGGCCCTGTTTTCCTCCGTGAGGACGTACCGCGCGGAACCGAACGTATCGTACCGCGTGCCGAGGGCGTTCCTTTTCCAGACGTTCTTTCCGGGGACGTCGATCCCGCTCTCTTCCGAGACGACGTCGATCCGCCAGACGTTGAAGTCGTTCTTCCTCTCGCGGAACGGGTGGGTCCGGAACATGTCGTCAACGAACCTCCTGACGTCCTTCCGGTACTTTTCCATGTCGGCAGCCGCATACCCGTCTCCCATGATGGCGATGTCGACCTTCACGGCGGAAGGACCGTTCTCCATCACCGCTTCAACGGGAAAAAGGGCCCGGGCCCGCTCCTTCATGATCTGCGCGGGGTCGGCCGGGTCGATCACGACCGAGAACACTTCGTGAAATTCCATCCTCCTGTCCCGCCGCGCGATGGCGACGCGGACCGCGCGCCGGGGGGACGGGAAGCGGACGCTTTCCGGGACCGTCTTCCAGACACCGGCGACCGCCTCGTCCGTCGTCTGCCATTCGTTGAAGAACGAGGAGAATCCCCGCGAATAGACGAGGACGTTCGTCGTCCGGTCGGTCACCGAGACCATGTACTCGCCGAGGTTCAGCGTGTCGACGAGGTTCACGCGGTGCCCCGGCCACGGGCCTTCCTCGATCGCCCGGTCGAGCGTGAAGCGCTCCTCGCCCTTGGTTCCCGTGTGGAGGAGATCGACGCGGAGCGTGCCGCCGGTGAAGAAGCGGTCGAACATCTGTCCCCCTTGAAGCGAGCCGGCACAGAGGATGAGCGCACAGAGCGGCGCAATGATTCGTTTCATAACGATGGGCCTTTCCTGGATTGTGCGTGCAAGGAACGGAAGGTGAAACGGGGTCAGTCCCGGAGCGTGAAGCGGACGCGGAGAACCCCGTCGGCGAAGCTCGTGGAGATGATGCGGACACTCCCCACGGCGCCCGAGCTCGTGACATGCTCGCCGCGGCAGGGACAGGCATCGTAATCCCCGATGCTGATGATCCGGATCGTCGCGCCCGCCTCCCCGGGAAGCCGGGAGAGATCAAACGTGCGTG
>DATJPH010000205.1:0-2145 GCA_035506475.1 Bacteroidota bacterium
CCCGGCCCCGTCGCAGTACCTGAACACGATCCGCCCCTCGCCCTCGAGCATCCCGAGCGTCTCCGGATCGGTGAAGTAGTTCCCCTCCCCGTGCGCTACAGGGAAGGCAAGCGTCTCACCTTCGGCACACGCGTTTGTGAACCGGGTCGAGGCGTTCTCAACGCGGAGCCGGACGTATTTGCAGACGAAGCGGAGCGACGCGTTGCGCAGCAGGACGCCCGGCAGGAGACCCGCCTCAAGGAGGACCTGGAAGCCGTTGCAGATCCCCAGGACGATCCCCCCTGAGGCTGCGAACCGGGTCACTTCCTTCATGACGGGCGAAAACCGGGCGATCGCGCCGCAACGCAGGTAATCGCCGTAGGAGAAACCGCCGGGGAGTATGACCGCGTCCACCCCCTTGAGGTCGGCTTCCTTGTGCCAGAGGAACACCGCGTCCTGGCCCATGATCTTCTTGCAGGCGTAGTACGCGTCGTGGTCACAGTTGGAACCGGGAAATACCACGACGCCGAATTTCATTTTCCGCGTGCTCACGCATCCCCCGCGATATCGAATGTATAGTCCTCCATCACCGGGTTCGCCAGGAGCTTTTTGCAGACTTCCTCGGTCGTGCGGCGGGCTTCCGCCTCTGTCCTGGCGTCAATTTTCGCCTCGATGTACTTCCCGATCCGCACCTCGCTCACCGCGCCTGCGCCGAGCGAGGCGATCGCGTGCTGGACGGCTTTCCCCTGGGGATCGAGAATCGAAGGCCGCAACGTCACTCTGATTCTGGCTGTGTACACGGCAACCCTTCCCTCTACGTATCGATACTTGTCGGTTCGACGGACTGTTCCTCTTCAAACTTCGACGCGCCGGAGGTCCACCGCCTGATCGAGGAGACGAGCCACCGGATCAGGCCCAGGGCGATGAACAGGAGGAGAAGAGGGAACACCGCGCTCCCCCCGGTGACGACGACGACGATGACGGCAAGGACCGCGAACATGAACTTCCACGGCTCCTTCTTGATCGCCCTGCGCGAGACGCGCGGCAGCGTGTCGTACCTGACTTTGCTCACCATCAGCAGCGACAGGACGACCATCATGTAGGGGAGGAGCGCCGCGGCCGTCGGATGCAGGCCGGTCCCCGGGGAGAAGAAGTTGAGCGTGAACGACGCGATCGTGATTGCGCTCGCCGGGATCGGCAGCCCGAGGAAGAATTCCTTGTCGAACCCCTTGAGCTGAACGTTGAACCGGGCGAGCCTGAGGCCCCCGAAGATCATGACGAGCGAGCCCAGGAGCACCCCCATGCTGCCGAGCGAAGCGAGATTCATCTGGTAGGCAAGGAACGCCGGGGCTGCGCCGAAGGAGACGACGTCCGACAGGGAATCAATCTGCACGCCGAACTCGGACGAAGATTTCGTGATCCGCGCCATGATCCCGTCGAACGCGTCGAATCCCGCCGCCAGGATGATAAACCAGGAAGCCGAGATGAAATCCCCCTGGCTGGAGTGAATCAGCGACAGAAATCCGCAGAACATGTTCAGCACGGTGAACAGGCTCGGGACGACGGCTCGTGTAATTTTCATTCGACAGTAAGTCTGTGCGACATACAGTGAACCGCTACGGCATCACCGCAAGCACCGTTTCCCCTCCCACGGTCCGGTCGCCGGTTTGCACCCTGAGGGCGGCTTCCCGCGGAACGATGACGTCGACCCGCGACCCGAACTTGATCATGCCGAACCGCTCCCCCGCCTGGGCGTGGTCGCCGACGGCGACCTGCGCGACGATCCGCCGCGCGATAAACCCGGCAATCTGCTTGAACAGGACACGGAAGCGACCGTTCTCGATGCCGATCAGCGTCCTCTCGTTGCGCAGCGAGGATTTTTCGTCGAACGCCACGATGTACTCACCGGGTACGTGCCTGAAATACCCGATGGTTCCCGTGACGGGGAACCGGTTGACGTGCACGTTCAGGGGAGACATGAATATGCTCACCTGGAAGGCGTCCGTTTTGAGGAAATCGTCCTCCCGCACCGGGGTGATTGCCACCACTTCGCCGTCGGCGGGTGCAAGAACAAGGTTGTCTCCCTTCGGGGATGAACGATTCGGATCCCGGAAGAAATAGAGGGTGAACAGGAGGAGGAGCGCCAGAACGGCGATAAGCGCGATC
>DATJPH010000206.1:0-2273 GCA_035506475.1 Bacteroidota bacterium
GGGACGCATGAAGTCCGGTTTGATGCGGGAGGGGTGCGGAGCGGGGGAATCGCCTCCGGCGTGTATTTTTACACGGTGCGCGCGGGAGCCTTTACGCAGACCCGTAAAATGGTGCTCCTGAAGTGAGGGTTCTCCGGGACCCGGTCGCAAGGTTGATCACCGTCGGGTGTATCTCGTTCGGAGCGCTTGGCCACACGCCTCTCCGGTACGTCGCCGTAGTCGCCGGGGGGTACGCCTGCTGGACGGTTGCCGCGGGGATTCCTCCCCGGACGATTCTGCGCGGCCTCAGGAGGGCGCTCCTGTTCCTCGGCCTCATCGTGTTCGTCAACGGTATCACCCGGAGCGGGAGAGTGGTTTTCGAAACAGGGGGAATGTACATCACGGCCGAAGGTCTCGCCGCCGGGTTCGAACAGGCCTTCCGGCTGGCCCTGGTCCTCTGGGGAGCGCTGCTTCTCGTTTCCGGCGGGGCGCTTGAGGAATACCAGGATGCTGCGGAGCGCTGGACATCAAGGAAAGGGCGCCCCCTTGTCGCCGCCTGGACGATCGCGATCGCGTACCTCCCGCTGCTCGTCGAGAGCGCGCGCCGGGTCAGGATTGCACGGCGGGCCCGGGGAGAAGACGACCGTCCGGGGTTCACCGGTACGATCACGCATGTCGCCGGGGCCGCGCTTCCCCTGCTGGCAGCAGCACTGCGCAATGCCGACGCACTGGCAGAGGCAATGGAATCGCGGTGTTATGCTCCGTCGCGCGCCCGCACCCGGTTTCACCCCGTCCCTGTGGCCGCGCCGGATGTTATTGCTGTTATTGCAGTATCACTTTTCACCACCGCCTCCCTCACCGGCATCACCTGATCGAACGGGCGGCTTACACCGTTCGAGAAGCTCCTTCCTCCTTACAACATGCACCGCGTCCAGCCTCCCCTGCTTACGCAGGTGCTCCGCAACCGTCACCACTTCAGGCACACGGTACCCGTGCGCCGAGAGAAGCGACGTATCGGCCAGAACATCTTCGGATTTCCCGTCCGCTGCAATCGCTCCGTTGCTCAAGATGAGCACCCTTTCCGCAAACTCCGCTATGAAGTCGATATCGTGCGTGGCGACAAGGACCGTATTCCCCGCCCCGTGAAGCCTGCCGAGAACGTCAAGGGCGCGGAGAACCCCGGAAGCGTCGAGGCCGGCGGTAGGCTCGTCGAGGAACGCGGCTCCGGGACGGAGCGCAAACAGGAGCGCGAGCGCGAGGCGGCGGGACTCCCCCAGGCTGAGTGAAAACGGCGATCTCGCCGGCGTTCCCCCCGGGTCAAGCCCCATAAGCGCAAGCGCCTCGTCCATCCGCACCCGGGTCTCCTCCGCAGACACACCGCGGATCCTGAGCAGATCGGAGAACTCCTCCCGGACGGACGGGCGGAGGAACTGCTCTTCCGGAAACTGAAACGTGAACCCCACACTGAGACGGATCGCTTTCACGTTTTCAGATCCGCCGCGCAGATCGATCCCGCCGATGCACACCGTCCCGTCGTCAGGGGGGAGCAGCCCTCCGAGAATGTTGAGAAGTGTCGTCTTTCCGGATCCCTCCCGGCCAAGGATGCCGACGGCGGCGCCGGAAGGAACCGTGAGCGCCAGGTCCCGGAAGACCTCGCGTGGAGACCGCAGCCGGTCGCGGTGGGCAAAACGGATCTGACGGGCAACGAGTTCCATTGTCACGTTCCCGCGATGAGGCTGAGGGGGACTGCAACGCCGGTTGATTCCGACACCGCGCAGCGTGAGAGCACATCAGCCGGGCTCCCGTCGTGAATGATCCTGCCGGCGTGCATGACGACGAGCCTCCCGGCCGACATCGCCTCTTCCGCAAACTGCGTGATAAGGAGGACGGTCATCCCGCGAAGCCTTCTCTCTTCCGCGACGGCCCGAAGGAGATCCGTCCGCGCGGAGGGAGAAAGAAGAGAGGTGGCTTCGTCGAGTATGAGGTGCGCGGGACGCATCGCGAGAACCGCCGCAAGCGCCAGCCGTTGCTGCTCCCCCCCGGAGAGCGTTCTCGGAGGCCTGGTCCTCATCGGCCCGAGGCCGGACGAATCAAGCTGTTCGCCGACTATCTCCCGCAGACGACCGGTTTCCGTCCCGATATTCTGGAGGCCGAAGGCAATCTCACGTTCGACGGTAAGCGAGGTCGTCTGCATATGAGGGTTCTGGAACACCACGCCGAGGCGCCGCCGCACCGCCATGCAGGACTCCGCGGTCCCCGTCGTGAAGCCGTCGACGCGCACCACCCCTTCGCGC
>DATJPH010000207.1:0-2291 GCA_035506475.1 Bacteroidota bacterium
GTGCGCTGCCCGGCAAGGAAGATCCACGTCATCCCCCTGGGCGTGTCACCCGCATTTGCGCCCTCCGGGGATGATGCACGCACCGGCGAGTTCAGGCGCAGATTCAATCTCGCCGACCGGATCCTCCTGTACGTCGGGAGTTTGAAACCCCACAAGAATTTTTCCGCGGTGCTCCGGTCGCTCTCCGACCTCCGGGAGCGGAAGGACCTCCAGGTTGTGTGCGTCGGAGAGAAGCTGGAGGAGAACGCTCCCCTGAAGGCCCTCTGCGCGGATCTCGGGGTGGGCGACAGGGTGCGGAGCCTCGGCTGGCTCCCGGATGCAGACCTGATCGAGGCGTACCGGGCCGCGACGGCGCTCCTGATGCCGTCGTTCTACGAGGGGTTCGGATTCCCGGTCCTCGAGGCGATGGCATGCGGCACGCCGGTGGTGGCCTCGAATGCGGCCTCGATTCCCGAGGTGGCGGGCGACGCCGGAATCCTGTTTGACCCGTCGGCCGGGGGGGGGCTGACCGATGCCGTCCGGGCGGTTCTCGATGATGCCGGACTCAGGAAGTCCATGCGCGTGAAGGGATTGCAGCGCGCCAGGCAATTCACCTGGGAACGATGCGCTGATGCAACGTTGAAACTGTACAGGACGGTCGGATGAAACTCGGAATATTCGGCGGAACATTTGACCCGGTGCACCTCGGACATCTCATCGTCGCCGAGGCGGTGCGTGAACGCGCCGGACTTGACAGGATCGTCTTCATACCGGCGTCGACCCCGCCTCACAAGGCGGATGCTCCCGTTTCTTCCGCCGCGCACCGGCTGGCAATGCTCCGCGAAGCGGTCAGGTCGAACGCGTTCTTCCAGGTGTCCGATATCGAAATTGAACGAGGCGGGATCTCATACACCGTCGACACGCTGCGGCAGTTGAAGGAGGCAAACGCGGCGGACGACCTCTACCTGTTGATCGGTGCGGACAACCTGCGGGAATTTCAATCCTGGAAAGAGCCGGAAGAGATACTCAAGCAGGCAACACTGATCGTCATGAACCGTCCCGGGTTCCCCGCCGCGCCCGGGGGGATGACGCTTCCCGTGAATGCTCTCCAGTGCGAGGTCCCCTCGATCGACATTTCGGCCACCGAGATCCGCCGCCGGGTTCAGCAGGGACTCACAATCAGCTACCTCGTCCCTTCCGCGGTTTCCCGGTATATTGAAAGGACGCGGCTGTACCGGGGCGCGTGAATCAGGCTCCCGGCGGCTTGATTGGCTTCCGGGTTTTCCTTATCATTGTGAGGTCGGAGGCTTATGGGTTCTGACTGATTCAACGCCCTCGTAGCTCAGTATGGATAGAGCGACGGTTTCCTAAACCGCAGGTCGCGTGTTCGACTCACGCCGAGGGCACTTCTGTAACATAGAAAGGCCCGGAATCTCCGGGCCTTTTCATTCTTCGGCATTCGCTCTGTGTTTAGCGGCGTGTTTCGATGTATACCGGCGCGTTCACCGGGTGGTGACGCAAATTGAACGATTCTTCGCAGGCCGGGCACATCCGCTTTGTGGGGTCCTGCTCGAGGTCAGAACCATTCAACGGCCGTTTGCACCCCAGGCAATACCCAAATGTCCCGCTTTCAACGCGCGCGAGCGCCTCTCTGAGTTCGCCGAGCCTGTGATCGCTCTTGTAGGAGAGGAGAATGTCGACTTCCCTGTCAGAGATCTGTCCGCTCGTGA
This sequence comes from Bacteroidota bacterium, assembly GCA_035506475.1. Taxonomy (GTDB): domain Bacteria; phylum Bacteroidota; class Ignavibacteria; order UBA10030; family UBA6906; genus Fen-1273. Next base: position 1,710 of record DATJPH010000207.1, read on the forward strand.
AACCGTCCGGCGGCCTCTCGAAATCGTAGTTGAGCTTCAGGTATTCGAACAGGTTGGAAAGGATGACACGCCGCATAGCGAAATCCTTCGCTGCCATGAGTTCCTCCCCCGGTTCAAGCGAGCCGAGCATACGTTGAACACATACGGCCGGACTCTGCCGTCGATTCTTGCCGAATCTTATATATTTCGGTGGACAAAGTCAATAGATTTTGCGAATAACTGCTAATAAATAGCGACCGCGACCTCAATGCCCCTACAGGATTTCCAGGTGTGGATTGCAAATTACGGGTATGCGGCAATCTTTATTCTTCTCGTTCTCGGCATCGTTGGTCTCCCCGTCCCTGATGAGACGCTCCTGACCCTGACAGGATATCTGATATTCAGCGGCACTCTCCACTTTGTACCGAGCTTTGCCTTCTCCTTCCTGGGCACTGTGACGGGAATCACGATAAGCTACTCGATAGGGAGGTTCGGGGGGGCGAGGTTCCTTCACAGGTTCGGATCCCGTCTCAGGATAAAACCGGCATCGGTCGATCGCGTGCACGCATGGTTCAACCGGTGGGGACACTGGACGCTGACGGC
>DATJPH010000208.1:0-2204 GCA_035506475.1 Bacteroidota bacterium
GTTCCTCCTCCGCTAGCGGCGCATGAAGAGCGATCTGAGCATGATCTGCATATCGAGCACGAGCGACTGGTTCTTGGCGTAGTAGAGCTTGTAGCGCTCCCGTTCCTCCGGGTCCAGGCCCTGCCGTTCATGGATCTGGACGAGGCCGGTGAGCCCCTCGGGCCCGAGGTATGAGTCACGAGCGGGCGTGACACGGCCCGTGTCGCCATGGTTGTTCTCCCCGTCCACCGCCGGGAGGCCGACGAGGCTGATATCTCCCCGCACTACATCCGGTATGCGGAGTATCGGCGAAACCCGCGCGTCATTCCGTCCCCGGAGCCGCGCCGCCGGGTACACCGTCACCAGCAGTATCAGCCCGAGCGCCAGGTCTGTCGCGCGCTTGACGAACCTGTTGACGGGATGGTGGATATTGTATTCGATGTCGACCAGCGGGAGCGTGTCAAGCTCGTCGATGCTCGTCTTCCCGATGATCGACTCCAGGCTCCCCGGCACGAGGCGGAAATTCAGGCTCCGGCTCCTGCTGCGGGCGATGACGGAGAGTATCGTCTCGTACGACAGTCCATCCGTCGAGAATATCACCTCGCCGATCCTGTGCTCGTCGATCACCTTCCCGACGTTGTCGATGCTCCCGATGATCTCCACTCCCGCCACCTTCTCACCGATCCGCCGCATGCTCGTGTCAATGAACCCGACGACGTCATAGCCGTCGTCCACCCGGGCCCGGAGCTTGCGCAGCACTTTCTGCGCCGAGGGGCCGGTCCCGACGATCAGCGTGCGCCTGCCGAAAACGGAGGACCTCGTGCCGCCGCGGCCGAAGAGCATGAGCGCGATGCGCCAACCGGGGAGGAGCACAAGACTCAGCGTCCCCGCGATGATGACGACGGCACGACTGAACGCGAAGTCCTTGACGAAGAAGACTGTCGCCGAGACCAGGACGTAGCTCGCCGCGACGGCGAGAAACGACCGGAGGACCGAAATGCGCGATGTCGTGTAGACGCCTGCCGCACCCGAAAGCATCACGACGAGAGCGGCGGGGACGATCCAGACAAGCGGGTACGCGTACGAGGGAAAACGGAACAGCCTCCCCCAGTGGAGATATTCGGCCGCAATGAGCGCACAGACGGTTAACGCGGCATCGGGGAGGGCGAGCCTCATCGGACGGAGCAGCCGGACAATCGAGGCCGCTGCGCCGCGGAGATTGATCCCGAGACTCAGGAATGCAAGCCCGATGCGGGAGCGGCCGAAATGCTTCCGGACGAAGAGCTGCATCGCCTCGTAGAAGTGCTTGATTTCGTCGATGTCGCTCCGCTTTGTGCTCTCCCCCTTGAAATGAATGATCTTTGTCGCATGGACGTAGTAGACCCGGTACCCCGCCTGCCCGATGCGGTAGCACCAGTCCAGGTCCTCCCCGTACATGAAGAAACTTTCGTCCAGCCCGCCGGCTTTTTCGTACGCCTCGCGGCGGAGCATCATGAACGCACCGCCGATCGCCTCCACGGGATACGTTTCGTCCTCGTCCAGGTATGTCAGGTTGTACCTGCCGAAGAGGCGCGACTTCGGGAAGAGCGCGCTCAGCCCGAAGATCTTCGTGAACGCCACCCAGGGAGTGGGAAAACTGCGCCTGCAGGGGAGCTGGAACGTCCCGTCCGGGTTGAGGATCTTGCACCCCGCGAGCCCCGCGTCGGGGACGTCCGCGAAGAAACGGAGCATCACCCTGAACGTGTCCTCCTGGACGACGGTGTCCGGGTTGAGGAGGAGGAGAAACTCCCCCCGCGCCCGCTGCAGGGCCATGTTGTTCGCCCGGGCGAACCCGACGTTCCGCTCCGACTCGATGAGGCACACGGGGGGGAATTTTGCCCGCACCATCTCCGCGCTGCCGTCGCTTGAGGCGTTGTCGACGACGAACACCTCCCCGTCGATTCCCTCGAGGGCGCGGGAGACCGATGCCAGCGCGTTCTCCAGGAACTGCCGGACGTTGTAGTTGACGATGATGACGGAGAGTGTCACCCGGGCGTCAGAGCTTGTTGAACATGCCCTGGAACCGGAGCTTCCACAGCATGAAAAACGCCTCGTAGACGATGTGCTTCGACATCTTGGAGGTGCCGGCGTCCCTGTCGAGGAATATGATCGGGATCTCCGTGAGCCGGAAGCCCTTCCGCCACGCCTTGTAGCTCATCTCGATCTGGAACGCGTAGCCGTTCGAC
>DATJPH010000209.1:0-2457 GCA_035506475.1 Bacteroidota bacterium
GGCTTCAGCATGTGCGTCTCGATCAGGACGGCGGGCCGGTTCTCCAGCGCGGCAAAACCGGTGGAGAACCTGGGCGTCGAGGCCCCCCCGTTGAGTCCTTTGCTCAGGTCGCGGTCCTCGCGGGGAAACACGTACGCGAAGATCTTGTGGCCGGATTTTTCCACGGCGGGCAGTGATTCGGCGAGGAGCGTGAGCCGGACCCATTCGCTCACCCCGGGATCGAGGTAGGGCGCCGGCTCCACGGCGTACGTGATATCGTACTGGAAGTCGATCCCGTCCGTCACGTGGCAGTCCACGTAGAGGTCGGGGAGCCAGGCGTTGAAGAGCCGGAGCATCGCCTGCATCTCCGGCGTTTCGCATTTCATGTAGTCCCGGTTCAGGTTGAGATTCTGCGCGTTCACGCGCCATCCCATCTCCTCCGGCCCGTCCTGGTTGATCCGGTTGAAGGGCCCGAACCGTTCATGCCCGTCCACGTTGAATATCGGGACGAAGAGGATCACCGCGCTGTCGAGGAGGTGGGAGAGCCGCTTCGTGACCGCGATATCACGCATCAGCATAAGCGACGCGTCCTTCCCGTCGATCTCCCCTGCGTGTATGCCGCTCTGTATCAGTATGACCGCCCGGCCGGTTTTGCGCACGGCCGAGGGATCGAACGCCCGGTCACGCGCGAGGATCACCAGGGGGAGCTCTCTTCCCTCGGGTGAAACGCCGAACGAGGTGACGTGAATCCAGGGAGACGCCGCAGCGAGCTTTCTGCAATACGACATCGTTTCGGCATAGCGCGGCGTCTTCAATCCCCCGCTCCGCTCGAAGTCTGTAACCCATCTCCCATCATCGCCCGCCCGGAGGAGACTCGGAAGGGCCAGCACCGCACAGAGAATCCGGTAACGCATGGGGGAGCTCCTCACATGATGTGCACGGGGGATGACAAACGAGCCGGTTGACGAACCGGGTTCTGGGACGCAGGGAAGGGACAATGCCGACGGGGGCCGATCAGGAGAGCGCGCGGTCGATCGCTTCGATCAGCTCGTGATAATTGTACGGCTTGGTCAGGTAATCCGTGGCGCCGTATTTGGCGCACTCGCTGATCAGGTGCGGATCCCCGTCGCCGGTCAGCATGATCAGGCGGGGGTTCATGTTCTTCTCCCTGATGTACTTCAGGACTTCCACGCCGTCCATCCCGGGCATGTGGATGTCGAGGAGTACCAGGTCAAATTTCCTGGTGTCAAGCATCTTTACCGCCTGCTTGCCGTCTCCGACAGTCTCAACCTCAAACCCTTCGAGGGAAAGATGGTTCTTGACCAGATCTCGAAGGTCCGGCTCATCGTCAGCGTATAGGAGATGAATAGCCATAGGTATGGGAAAACGATGTGCTCCGCATCCGCAACATATGAGTCAGAACGGTAAAAAGATGCGACAGAAATCACGGCGGGGTGAAGCCGAGGACTCATTTGACCCAGATAATGGTAATACCGGGGTTCGGGAATGTCAAGTCGTTATCGCCGTAGTGACCCATCTCTTTGCGGATTTCCTGCACCTGCGCGTTGAGAGGGGTGTAATCCTCACCGTAGACGATCCCGCGTAATCGGTCCCGGCGGCGAAAAAGCCAGTTCCGGACGACCTCTTTCGTGGAACCACCCTTCCCCCCACTCCCGTACCCGTGGATCACCTTGATGAGGCGAAGAGAGGGGGAGTTCCTCACCCGCTCCCAGGCTTCGAGGAGAGCGTCTTCGACCGCATCGGGGTGGCGGGGCGGGTGCGCGATATCCAGCGTGTAGAGGGGGGACGTCAAGGCGTAAATCGCCGCAGGCGAAGGGAATTGGTGACGACGCTGACGGAGCTGAGTGCCATCGCACCGGCGGCCACCGCCGGCGTGAGGAGCCCGAAGGCGGCCAGTGGTATGGCGATGACGTTGTAGAAGAACGCCCAGAAGAGGTTCTGCTTGATGACGGAGAGCGTCCCGGCGGAGAGCCGGATAGCAAGGGCGATCGTCGCCAGGTCGCCGTTCATCAGCGTGATGTCGGCTGCCTCCATCGCGATATCCGTGCCGGTACCGAGCGCGATGCCGACATCGGCGGTCGCCAGCGCAGGGGCGTCATTGACGCCGTCGCCGACCATCGCGACCGTCTTCCCCTCGGCCTGGAGGGCCCGGATGCGGTCGGCTTTCCCGGCCGGGAGAACTCCCGCCATCACGCGCGTGATGCCCGCCCTCGCGGCGATCGCCCTGGCGGTCACCTCGTTGTCGCCGGTCACCATCATCACGTCGATGCCCCGCCGGGCGAGGTCCGCCACCACTGCCGGAGACGTCGGCTTGATCCTGTCGGCAACGGCGATCACCCCGGCGAGCCGGCCGTCGACGGCGACGTACAGGATCGTCTTCCCCTCCCCGGTCAGATTCTCCGCCTGTGCGCGCAGCGCAGACACGTCGACCCCCTCGCCTTCCATCATCGCCGCGTT
>DATJPH010000210.1:0-3589 GCA_035506475.1 Bacteroidota bacterium
ATCCCTTTTGTCCCCCCCGTGATAAGTGCCTTCTGCCCCTTGAGCGACCACCTGAGAGAGCCGGTCTCCGTCATCGTCCCACCTCGCGGGAATGCACAACAAGCCTGTCGTAGATATTGGGATCGTCCGGGCGGAGTTTTCCTCCCCCGTTCCACTCCCCCTGGTCCCTGTTCACCGTGCGGAATTCTCCCAGCCCCGCACCTCCGTGGTCATCCTGTGCCCCCGTGACGACGGTGAATGTCCACGCTCCGATCTGCCCGCCGAGCAGCGACAGGGGGAGAGCGAACCTGATCGTCCCCGCGGGGGCGTCGCCGAAGGGTGCCGATGCGTCTTCCGGCACCGGCCTGTACGCACCGAGCACGGATCCCTTCGCGTCCTCGATCTCGATTCCCCCCCCGATATAGAGTATTCTCTCGTAGCAGTACTTCCCTTCCAGGTCTGCCAGCGCGTTTCTGCCGATCCGGCATCCGCCGGATCCCGGGATCCCGTCCTCGTCGACGGCGATCGCCGCGAACGTCAGCTGGAAGCCGTACTCGGGATGCCAGCCGGGGTCGGAGAGCGCCTCGAATTTCAGGACGAAATACGCGTACAGGCTGTCTGTGCTGACGGAGAACCGGCGCAGGGCGAACGATCCCGGGACGAACGCCGGGTTGCGCGGGTACGAGTATCCCCCTGCTCCCGGGGAATAAACGTGCGGCGTATCGACGATGACGCGCGCCGACGGGTTCCGCCGCATGATCTCGTCGTGCGCAATGAGCGGGTATCCCGGCCCTTCGAGCGCCTTCAGGTGCGAAGCGAGGTGCGGCGTCGCAAACCGGAGTGCTCCCCCGGTGTAGTGCGCGGGGAGGTATCCCGTCACGTTCGCCGGCCACGGGCGGCCGTTGCACGTGACGCGGAGAGTCCCCCCTTCGTACTGCATCCTGAGAAGGGAGCGGGGAGGAATTCTCGCCTCGCCCGTAATGTACGTACTCCCGGAGATGTGGAGCCGCGCGCGCACGGCAATTGTGTCCATGCAATCGGCAGATGAAATCTGTATTGCATCACCCGGTCCTGCGTGCCGCACCTCGACGCCGATGGCTTCCTCCTCAGCGCTGATGCGGGAGACAACGCCGCCGAGCGCCCGGGGGAGTGCAGGCTGGAGTGTGAGCAGGCGGGTGAGCCGGTTGAATTTCACGCCGAGGTAGTCGTCGTAGTAATTGCGTATGAACTCCGCCAGGCTCCATGCCTGGGAGAATGTGCCGGAGGTCCTGGGTTCGACTTCGCCGGGACGGGGGAGCGCATCAAGCAGCTCCGGCAGCGTTCCTGCGGCTCCCCGGTCCAGTATCAGGTGGATGCTGCCGGCACTCAGGTTCCACGCGGTCTCCTGTTCCCCCCCGGCGCACAGGAGTGAGATGAGCGGGCCCTGGAGCCACGTCCAGACGGTCCCGTTGTGATACGCGGCGTCCTTCGGGTAGAACGGGGGATACTCGTGCCAGGGGTGGAACCCCGGGTCCTCCTGCCCGAGCGAAGCGACGCCGTACCCGTATGTGAGCCGCGAGACCACGGTGTCGATCATCCGGGCTCTCTGCACCTCGTCGAGGAGTCCCGCCGTGAATATCTGGTTCGGCCGGAGCGTCATGTCGGGAGTCCCGTCCCGGCGCAGGCGGTCGGCGATCCCGGAGCGGGTCACGAAATACTTCAGGAAATTCCCCTTCAGGCGGAGGCGCAGGTCATGCCACCGCCTTGCCGACGTGACGTCGCCGATGAGCGTCGCGAAATACTCCCCGGTCTCGAGCTGCGCGCTCCAGAGGGCCTGTATGTCATTCCCCCTGTTTCCGCGGGGGCCCCACGGCCCGTCCGGCCCCGCCGCGTCCATCCATGTCTCGGCGTCCCCGTGCGTGAGGAACCCGAGCGAATCCGTATGGTAGCGGATCGTCCCTTCGATCGAACGGAGTATCACGGGATACATCATCAGTGCAAAGCGGCGGTCTCCGGACCGTTCGGCGTACTCCTTCACCATCATGACGAACCTGGGAGTCCCGTCCGCCGTGTTGTACGCCGTGTCTGTGGCGGTCACCCTGTTGGGGATCCTGCCGAAGTCCGTCGAGAGCGAATCGCGCTGCTGGAACGATGCGAAAAGCGCGAGTATGCGCCTCGCCTCGGCGAACCGGCCGCTGACGAGCGCCGCGCCCGGGAGCGCGATGAACGTGTCGCGGCCCCAGTAGTCGGCGAACCAGGGGAGACCGGCATAGATTCCCCCCCCGCCGACGGTGAGCGCGTCGAGCGAGAGCTTCGCCCAGGCAAGCGCCCTGTCGAACCGCCTGTCCGAGGTCTCCGTCCACGTCGATGCCAGGAGGCGTTCCATCCGGGCCCGGCGCCTCCGTGCAAGTGCGGGCCATTCCCGGGCGGCAAACCTCGCCAGCTGTTCTGACGCCCCGGGGGTGTCCCCGACGGCGACCGCGATCGTGCGTGATTTCCCCCGCGGGGCGGCAAGCGATGGGGGGGTGTACATCCCCTGCGCGGCTGAGGGGGGGACTGACGGGGAAAAACCGGGGGCGAAAAATGTTATCCATGCCGGGTAGTCTTCTCCGGCACCTCTGCGGAGGTGGTTCCTCCGTGCAAGGGATACCGACGACTCACCCCCCCGCGTCTCGAAATCTCCCCCGCCGCCTCCGGGAACCGGCGTGAACCTCACCTCGATGGGTCTTGGAGACGTGACGGTGACGATGAACGCGGCGATGCTGTCGGCGGGATGCATCTCCTCGACGATTCCCCCGGGATATTCTCTCCTGATGTAATCCGGGTAGATCGTGGCTCTGGCGGCGGCGCGGTCCAGCCTCACGCCGTCGATCTCCAGCGTGTAATCCTGGAGGTAGGAATGCCCTTCGTCGTGGAAACCCTCCCACCCCGGGGAATTCGCCCTGTTGCTCTCCCCGTAGAAGAATGCGCCCCCCCTGTTTGTGTAGCAAAACGGCCGCGAGGAGCCGCGGGCTGTAATCCCCAGGCTGTCGAGGCTTGTGGGGCGCGGGGGTGAAGAGCGCGCCTGTACGGCCGCCGCGGCCAGCGCGAGCGCGCAGAATGTCACACGTCCGGTCATCTTTTCCCCCAGAATGTTCTGAGCAATTCCCCGATGCGGGCCCTCCATGCCATCCAGTTATGCGATTCCGGAGACTCCGCGTACGTGACTGTGTACCCTTTCCTGCGCATGACGTCGCGCATGATGCGGGCCCGTTTCTCGGCATCGCGAATCGTCCCGGTCGAGAGGTAGATGCGGAAATCTCTCTTCGGCGCGTCCCGGATGAGCGTGATCAGCGTGTCGTTCTTCCACTGGTAGGAGGGGGACTGTGCCCCGCAGAGCCCGAAAACTTCCGGGTGTGTGAACGCGGCGTACGTGGCAATCAGGCCTCCCAGCGACGCGCCCATGATCCCCGTCTGCGCCGGATCGTTGATCACCCGGTAGCTTCTGGCAACGAGGGGGCGCAACCCTCTGATAAGATCGTTGACGAACGAGTCGTTCAGGGCGTAATCCCTCATTCTCGTATTTGTGCGCGGGTCTGAGGGATCGGTCCTGGGGTCGATGAAGACCGCGATCAGGGGGGTAATCTCCCTT
>DATJPH010000211.1:0-7964 GCA_035506475.1 Bacteroidota bacterium
CGAACGGACCCTGGAGCCTGTCGATCGTCCCCCGGAGGACGAGGTTGTCGATGAGGAGCTGCCGGCGCTCGAGGGCGCGCTGTATCGTTCCGAGCAGCTCGTCTGCCGACGTCGGCTTCGTGATATAGTCGTAGGCGCCGAGGCGCATGCACTCCACCGCGATCTTGACGTCGCTCATCCCGGTCAGCATGACGACCTCGATCGCGGGAAAATTCGCCTTGATGAACCGGAGAACCTCCACGCCGTCCACCTTGGGCATCTTCACGTCGCAGAGGACGACGTCGTAGAGCTTGGTCTGGACGGCGTTAATGGCCGCCACACCGTCCCCGGCGGTCTCCACGGCAAATCCGGAGTTCGTCAGCAGGGCGGAGAGCATGTAACGGAAGGCCTCCTCGTCGTCGACGATGAGGACCGATATGTCTTTCTTGGCCATAGGAAGTATGTCCGTACCGGAATCAACCCTCTATATATAGACAATTCGGCGTAAAGTCAATAACGCGTTGATTTTGAAGGGGTTTGTTGTTACCATGATTTCACCCGACGCGCCCGATTTCCTTCTCCTCGCATGAAAATCCCGGACAACATCCTTCAATCGGTCCCCAAAGTCCTCCTGCACGACCACCTTGACGGCGGACTCCGCCCCTCCACGATCATCGAGCTTGCCCGGGACTCGGGGTATGACAAGCTCCCGACTCAGGACGTGGACGATCTTACGGCCTGGTTTCACCGCGGGGCCGGACGGGGAAGCCTCCCCTTGTATCTGGAGGGCTTCGCGCATACATGCGGCGTGATGCAGACGGAGGAGGCGCTGGAGAGGGTCGCCTATGAAATGATCGAGGACATGCGCGCCGACGGCGTCGTGTACGTCGAAACCCGGTTTGCTCCCGTCTTCCATACCCTGAAGGGACTTCACTGGGACAATGTCGTCAATGCCGTCCTTCAGGGACTCGAGAGGGGCAAGCAAGTTTTCGGCGTCGAATACGGCCTTATACTCTGCGCGATGCGGAATATGGGTCTCTCCCAGGAAATGGCGGAGCTCGCCGTTGATTTCCGGGAGCGGGGCGTCGTCGGGTTCGATCTGGCGGGTGAAGAAGGGGGCTTTCCGCCGAAGAAGCACGTTAACGCGTTTCATTACATCCAGAGAGAGAATTTCAACATCACGATCCACGCCGGGGAGGCGTTCGGCAAGGAGAGCATCTGGCAGGCGATCCAGTGGTGCGGAGCGCACAGGATCGGCCACGCCACGCGCTTGATCGAGGACATCGGCCTCGACAAAAGGAATCGGAAAAAAATTGTCCGGATGGGATACCTGGCCCAGTACGTGCTCGACAAGCGGATACCGCTGGAGATCTGCCTGACGAGCAACGTTCACACGGGTGCGGCGAAGGACATCGAGAATCATCCCTTCGGCCTCCTCTACAAATACAAATTCAGGGTGTCGCTCAACACCGACGACAGGCTGATGAGCGATACGACGATGACGAAGGAATTCCGGCTCGCCCTGAAGGCGTTCAGGCTCGGCATCGAGGATCTCGAGAAACTGACAATCAATGCAATGAAGAGCGCGTTTCAGCCCTACAACAAGAGAATAAGGCTGATCTACGATGTCATCAAACCGGGCTACGCGAAAGCCCGGCTCCGTCTCGCCCACACAAAGCGGAAGGCGGCCTGAGCCGCACGGTTCCGCCCGAACAAGGGGGCAGTCTATGAATCTCACGCTCGTTCCCGTCGACAAGCCTGCCGACATGAACTTCATCCTCGGCCAGGCACACTTCATCAAGACGGTCGACGACCTCTACGAAGCGATCGTGCAGTCCAATCCCGCCATGAAATTCGGGATCGCATTCTGCGAAGCGTCCGGACCCGCGCTCGTCCGCTGTGCGGGGAATGACGCCTCTCTCGTGTCGATCGCCGCTTCAAACGCGCGTGCGATCGGGGCGGGGCATTCGTTTATCATATTCATGCAGGGGGGATTTCCCGTCAATATCCTCAATGCGGTCAAGGGCGTTACCGAAGTGTGCGGCGTGTACTGCGCGACGTCCAATCCGGCGCAGGTCGTCCTCGCCGAGACCGAACAAGGACGCGCGATACTCGGCGTCGTGGACGGGGCTTCGCCCCGCGGCGTCGAAACGGAGGCGGACGTGAAGGTCCGCCGTGACTTCCTCCGCACAATCGGGTACAAGCTCTGACCGTGCCCGCTCTGAAGAACATGGGAGACCGCCGATGACGCCGCTTGCCGTCAGCCGCCGTGGGTTCATCCGCACCGTAACCGGGGGTGCAGTGGGGGGAGCCGTCCTCTACGCGTTCCCGGAAGACGCACGGGCCAAGTACATACTCGCGCTGGACCAGTCCGTCGACGGGGAAGACGAAGCGTTCTGGAGGTTCGTCAGAACGCAGTTTCCGCTCTCGCGCGACGTCACGTACCTCAACAACGGGACGATGGGGGTCTCCCCCTTCGTCGTGATCGACGCGGTCCGCGCGGAACTTGAGGACGTCGACAGCCATGGCCGGTACGGCGGCTGGGAGGATGTCCGCCCGAAGCTTGCGGCGCTTGCGGGCGCATCGGTTGAAGAGATTTCGCTGACGCACAACGTGACGGAAGGTATATGCGTAGTCGCGGCCGGCCTTCCGCTCAAACGGGGCGATGAAGTGATCCTGACTGACCACGAGCATGCGGGGAACGCGATCCCCTGGCTTGCCCGGGCGCGGAGGGACGGCATCGTGATCAGATACTTCAGCCCGGCGCGACAGGCCGCCGTGACGCTCGAGCGGATCGAGGCGCTCATCAATTCCCGTACCCGCGTGATTGCGGTCCCTCACATCACGTGCACCACGGGGCAGGTCCTCCCCGGCAGGGAAATCAGCAGGCTCGGGAGGGAAAAAGGGATCTGGGTGATGCTCGACGCCGCTCACACGCCGGGGATGATGCCGCTCGATGTGAAGGCGCTCGGGTGCGATTTTCTTGCGACCTGCGGGCACAAGTGGCTTCTGGGACCCAAGGGGACGGGGTTCCTCTACGTACGGCGGGAGCTCGCGGAACTCCTGGAGCCGCACTGGGTCGGAGGCGGAGTGGACACCGGCTGGGACGTGAGGAAGGGGACGCTCACGCTGCGCACGGACGCCCACAGGTTCGATTTTGCGACACAGAGCTCAGCGCTGTATGTCGGGCTCGGCGCGGCCGTCGACTTCATACACAACCTCGGGCAGGAGAACGTCACCCGCCGCGGGCGCGTGCTTGCAAACCGTCTCCGCGTGCGCCTGGCGGAGCTCGGAGACCGGGTGGAGATCCTGACCCCCTCCGAAGAAGGGGGGTACGGGTCGGTCCTCGGGTTCCGGCTGAAGAACTATCCGTTCGATAAGCTCCAGCAGCTCCTGTACGAGAAGCACCATATCGTGACACGCGCTGTGCCCGAAAACGGGCTCAACAGCAACCGTATTTCCATGCACTGCTACAACACCCCGGCGGAAGTCGACCTCGTTGCCGACGTCATCCGGACGGTGGCCTGACAGTTTCACCAGAGGAGAAATCACAATGACTGCATCCACACACGAACGCTTCACGATCCTGCTTGTTGCCGCGCTTCTGATCGCCCTTGCCCCCGCCTTCGGGCAGAAAAAGAAATCCACCCCGCCCGCGTCGGGGACACAAACAGAGACCCGCGCGCCGCAGAAGAGCCCGGGGACGATGAGAGAAATCCTCCTCTCCCTCCAGGGGCAGCAGACGAACCTCGGGATCCTGTCGAAGATCGCGGGCGATTATGTTGTATTCGAGTCGGAAGGGGACACACTCATGTACCCGATTTCCACGGTGCAGGTGGTGAAATTCCTGAAAGCCGACGAAGGGGAACCGAGGAAGGTCGAGATCCGGTTCCTGTCGAAGGATTGACATGAAGACACCGAAATCTCCACGGCGCCGTGCGCGGTCCGCGATGCGGGGATTCACCTTCGCGCTTGCCGCGGCAGGTCTTGTGTCCGCATGCCTTCAAGGCTGCCGCCCGTCGGATGACGAGGTGCGCCGGCTCGTGAGGGAAGAGCTCTCCGCCGGGTCGCAGCGCGAAACCTTCACGAACGCCGCCGTCATCGGTCCCTACAGTCCCGCGGTCCGGGTCGGCAGGTTCCTGTTTGTCTCCGGCCAGATTGCCCTGGATCCGGCGACCGGACAGATGAAGCAGGAGACGATCGAGGCGGAGACGGGCCAGGTCCTCGACAACGTCATGCGGGTTCTCCGTTCCGCAGGGTATGATTCCTCCCATGTCGTCAGCGCGACGGTCTACCTCAGGGACATGAAAAACTACGCGGCGATCAATGCGGTCTATGCCGGGCGGTTCCGGGAAAACAATTACCCGGCCCGCGTCGCCGTCGAAGTCTCTGCCCTGCCGAAGGGTGCAAACATCGAGATCGCCGTCATCGCCTATAAGGACCATTAGAAGCGCCATGCCATACGAACGAGCGACACCGCACACAGTCCGGGCGCCGCGCGGCACGCAGCTCACCTGCAAGGGGTGGATACAGGAAGCGGCGATGCGGATGCTCATGAACAATCTCGACCCGGACGTCGCCGAAAAGCCGGACGAGCTCATCGTCTACGGCGGCGCGGGGAAGGCTGCGCGCAGCTGGGAGTGCTACGAGGAAATCGTCAGGAGCCTCACAGGGCTCGAGAACGACGAGACGCTCCTTGTCCAGTCCGGGAAGCCCGTCGGGATATTCCGCACGCACGAGAATGCGCCGCGGGTGCTCATCGTCAATGCCATGCTTGTCCCCCGCTGGGCGACATGGGATGAATTCCGGCGCCTTGAGGGGCTGGGGCTCACGATGTACGGGCAGATGACCGCCGGGAGCTGGATCTACATCGGCTCGCAGGGGATATTGCAGGGGACGTACGAAACGTTCGCCGAATGCGCGAAGAGATATTTCGGCGGGACGCTCGCGGGGCGCCTGCTTGTGAGCGCGGGGCTTGGGGGGATGGGCGGCGCCCAGCCGCTCGCGGCCACGATGAACGGCGCCGCCTGTCTCCTGATCGAAGTCGACAGGGGGAGAATCGAGAAAAGGCTGAGGACCGGTTACGTCGACGAGATGGCGACGACGCTTGACGAGGCGCTCCTCGCGGTCCAGACCGCGAGGGAGCTGAAGGAACCGATGTCCGTCGCACTCCTCGGCAATGCCGCGGAGGTTCTCCCGGAACTCGCGGCGAGGAACATCAGGGTGGATATACTGACGGACCAGACATCGGCCCACGACACGCTCAACGGCTACGTCCCCGCGCACATGCCGTACGAGGCGGCGATCGCGCTCCGCAAGTCGGACCCTGAGCGTTACATTGCCCTTGCGCGCTCTTCGATCGCCGAACACGTCCGGGCGATGCTCGCCCTCATGAAGAAGGGGGCGGTGACGTTCGATTACGGAAACAACATCCGCGGCGAGGCCTTCTCCGGCGGTGTGGCCGACGCGTTTGCGATCCCCGGGTTCGTCCCCGAGTACATCCGCCCACTCTTCTGCGATGGAAAGGGTCCATTTCGCTGGGCGGCGCTTTCGGGAGACCCGGAAGACATTTACAGGACCGACCGCGCGGTCATGGAACAATTTCCGGAAAACGAACCTCTCTGCCGCTGGATTGCCAAGGCGCAGAAGCAGGTCCGCTTCCAGGGGCTGCCGTCCCGGATTTGCTGGCTCGGGTACGGCGAACGGGCGGCGATGGGGAAGATCTTCAATGACCTCGTCGCGCGCGGGGAGGTGCATGCACCGATCGTCATCGGGCGGGATCATCTTGACTGCGGCTCCGTCGCCTCACCCAACCGCGAGACCGAAAAAATGAAGGACGGGAGCGATGCGATCGCCGACTGGCCGATCCTGAACGCGCTGCTCAACGCGAGCGGCGGGGCAAGCTGGGTGAGCGTGCATCACGGGGGCGGGGTCGGCATCGGGCTCTCGATCCACGCGGGGATGGTGGTTGTTGCTGACGGGACGAAGGAAGCCGGCGCGCGGCTGGAGCGGGTGCTGACGTATGACCCCGGGCTGGGGATCATGCGTCACGCGGACGCAGGGTATGAGCGGGCGATCGAAAACGCGAGGCGCTGGAATGTCCGCGTACCGATGATTCGTCATTCCTAACCTACACATGACAGGAGGAGTCTATGCACGGATTCGGCCACATCGAGATACCGACGACGAATTTCAAGAAGGCAAAGAAATTCTACGGGGCGGTGTTCGGATGGTCGTTCGAGGATCTCCCGGACATGGAGTACGTTCTCTTCCGGGCGGGAACGCAGCCCAACGGCGGGTTGTACGAGCTGAAGAAGATGCCCAAGAAGGGACAGGTGAACGTCTACATCGAGGTCGAGGACATCGGCGCGAAGCTGAAGGAGATCAAGAAGGCAAAGGGGAAGGTCCTCGTCAAGAAGACCGACATGGGGAAGATGGGCTCCTGGGCACAGTTCGCCGCCCCCGACGGGTGCATCCTCTGCCTGTGGCAGTCCGCCCCGAAGGAGACGGCGCCGGCGCAGTGAGCCTGCCCCCGTACAGCGGCCATCACGCCTCCTCCGCCGGTCTCTGCAGCCGGTGTGAGCATGCACAGGAAGTGAAGAACGCCCGGGGGAGCATGTTCCTCCTGTGCGGGCTCTCCGCGACGGATCCCCGGTTTCCGCGGTATCCGCGGCTCCCCGTGCACGCCTGTACGGGGTTCCTCCCCGCACCCGGTGAGAAGGAACGGGCAACATGACGACGTTTCCGGCGTATACCGGAGAAGGGAGTGCGGAACCGCTCCGGCACGCTCACGTGAACGGCCACAGACAATGATTGATCCTGTAAAATTCAAGAAGATTCTCGTCAATCTCCTCAAGATCCTCGTCGTCGTGGAGCTCGTGACCGCGCTCGCCGAAGGATCCGGGGGACACGGCTGGGGGCGCTTCGGCATCGACCTTGTCATCGCCGGGATACTCTATCTCACCTGGGAACGGCTGACCGCGGTCGTGAACCAGAAGCGGGAAGAGTCCTGGAAGCTGATGCAGTCCTCACCGGAACGCGCGGGGCTGTTTAACGCGCTCGTGTTCTCCCTCCTCTGGACGGACCGCATTTACGAGCACGTCCCGCCGGACAGGCTCAGGCTCATCGTGATCTCGTACACGCTGATCGCTCTTGGGCTTGTCGCCGCGTTTGTTCAGATAGGTTCGGGGCTCATGCCTCTTGTGATCTCCGGTGCCCTGGTGCTGGGGGCCGTAAACCTTGTCACCTGGGTCATCTCGCTTGAGCGCGGGGAAAAAGAGTCGCTCCAGACCGAGCTCAAACTTGCACACGACGTGCAGATCTCCCTCATGCCAAAATCCGCCCCTTCGCTCCCGGGGTTTGATATCGCGGGAATGTCTGCGCCGGCTGCGAACGTGGGGGGGGACCTGTTCGACTACTCGCATCTCGGTGCGAACGACGGAGTGTTCGGCATCTCCGTCTTCGACGTGTCGGGGAAAGGGATGCAGGCGGCGATGTCCGCGGTCTTCACGATCGGGGCGATTGCCGGTGAAGTCGATCAGACGACGTCGCCCGCGCGGATCCTGACGAGGCTGAACAAATCGATATTCGCCCACTCGCGGCGCGGGCACTTTGTAGCGTTCCTCCTGGCGGCGATCGATACAGGGAAGAAGACGGTGGCGTTTGCCAACGCAGGGCAGACACGGCCGCTGCTGAAAACGGGCGGGGGGCTGAAGTGGCTCGATCCCCCCGGTGTGAGGTTCCCCCTGGGCATGCAGGAGGAGAGCTGCTATGAAGATCTGACAGTGCAGCTCTCACCCGGGGACATCCTCTTCATGCTCACGGACGGTTTCACCGAAGCGATGAACAGCCGGGAGGAGATGTTCGGCTCAGAACGCGTCGAAGAGGTCGTTCGGAACGCCGCGATCGACGGCCTATCCTCCGCCGCCATCATCGAGCGCCTCACCTCGGCGGTGCGCACCCACGCTTCCGGCGTCCCGCAGCAC